>NZ_JBXAJV010000011.1:0-230035 GCF_058797635.1 Pseudomonas sp. GW823-FHT02C02
GCCAATCGCGGACTGCAGCATCTGCTCCGGAGCGAGTCCGCGGGCGACCTGGCAGCAATTGAAGTGGTCGAGGCGCTCAAGTCGCGCCCAGCACTGTCCCTCCCTTCGTTTTGAGGATTCACCATGCATAACGCCATGAGCAACCAGGCTCGCGCCGAAGACCGTCAGATGCACCGTAAGGAGCATGCAGACGACAAGATCCAGCTGAAAGCGGTCAACGATCTTCTTGATCAGCGCGACCAAGAGATCAAGCTGTTTGCTGAAAAAGCCAACAAGGAAATCAAGGAGCACGGCACCATCCTGACGGAGACCAAGACCATTTTGGATGGTCTGGTGAAGGATGGTCTGGCCCTGCAGGATCGCTTTCAGGACATCGAGCAGAAGCTGGCGCGCCGCTTCTCCGCGAACGATCCGAGTGAGCAGAAGTCCGTCGGCGAACAGCTGTCGGAGTCGGACGACTACCAAGCACTGACCACCAAGGGTCGCGGTATTGCGCGCCTGAACCTGAAGGCCGTAACCAACATCACCAGCGCCACCACTGGCACTGGCGGCGTCGGTGTGGGCATCCAGCCAACTCGCGTCGCGGGAATCATCACCGATCCCGAGCGTCAGTTCACGATCCGCGATCTGATCATGCCTGGCCGAACCGCTTCCAACGCGGTTGAATTCGTGCAAGAGACCGGCTTCCAGAACATGGCAGCACCTCAGGCAGGCGAGGGCGCGCTGAAGGCCCAGTCCGACCTGTCGTTTGGCATGGTCACCACCACTGTCAAAACCATCGCTCACTGGTTCAAAGCATCGAAGCAGGTCCTGTCGGACATCCCTTTGCTGCAGAGCTACATCAACGGCCGTGCTATCTACGGCCTGAAGTACAAAGAAGAAGAGCAAATCCTCGCTGGCGACGGCACTGGCCAGAACCTGTTGGGCCTGATCCCGCAAGCCACCACTTTCAACGAAGCGCTGCGCAAAGCAGGCGACACCAAGATCGACACTCTGCGCCGCGCGATCCTGCAAGTGCGGGTCGCTGAATACCGCGCTTCGGCGATCGCGCTGAACCCGGTCGACTGGGCAGATATCGAGCTGACCAAGGACAGCACCGGCTCCTACATCTGGGTCAACGTCCAAGAAGGCGGCGTCCAGCGTCTCTGGAAGTTGCCGGTGGTGGACAGCAATGCTGTACCTGAAGGCGAGTTCCTGGTTGGCGCAATGAACATCGCTGCCCAGGTGTTCGACCGCGAAGACGCTGCTGTCGAGGTTTCGACCGAAGACGGCGACAACTTCCGTACCAACATGGTCACCATCCGTGCCGAAGAGCGCCTGGCGCTGGCGGTGTACCGTCCTGAATCGTTCGTGCACGGCGAGTTCGAAGACCCAACGCCGTAATTCCTCAATCATCCAAGGAGCGCGCCCGGGTGACCGGGCGTGTGTGCTAATGCCAGATATCGAAGTGACAACCAAAAAGGGCTTTCTTAACGGTCATGAGTACGTGAAGAAGGGCCGTGACATTACCGTCGATGAGTTCCGCGCCAAGGAGCTTCACCGTAACGGTTTGATTGAGGATTACGACGTGAAGCAGGCGGCCGAACCCGAAAACAAACAGGCCAAGGAAGCGGATAACAAAGCTGCTCCAGAGGCCAGCCAAAAGCCGAAACCCGAGCTGAAAAACAAGGCTAAATAATCATGAGCGTGATCAACATCGAATTGGCGATGAAGCACCTTTTGGCCGAGCCGGAGGATCAGGATCTCGTCCAGTCGCAACTAGATGGGGCCGAAGACGCGGCGATGGCCTATCTCCAGCGCTCGTTCTTTGTTGATCAGGCTTCCCTTGATGCTGCGCGCTTGCAAGTGCCCGCATCACGAAACACAGCGCGTCTCAGATATGACGCTGACATGGTCGCTGCCGCGCTGATAGATGATCACCTATTACGGTGCGAGTCGATGGCGGACGCGAATTTCGCTTTTAAAGAATCACTTGATGCGGCGACCCGGGTTGCTCGTGGAATGGTCCTCAACGCCAGTATCCAATCGGCCTGCCTGCTAAAACTTGGTCACCTGTTCGCCAACCGTGAAGAGGTCGTTACAGGCACCATTTCGACAGAGTTGCCTCTGGCTTCCAAGTCCCTGCTGACGCCTTATCGCGTCGGGATGGGTGTCTGATGAGAGCAGGCAAGCTCCGAAACCGAATCACAATTGAGAGCCCTGTTTACGTACAGGATCCCGCAACCGGGGAGATGGTCAGAACGTGGGTGGAAGCCTGGGCAAAAGTGCCGTCCAGTATCGAGCCACTCTCTGCGCGTGAGTTCATCACCGCGGCCGCCGAACAATCCAAAGTCTCGGCTCGCATCGTTATCCGATATCGCCCAGGCGTAAACGCGACGATGCGCATACTCCATCGCGACAAGATCTATGTGATCGAGGGTGTGCTGGCTGATCGGGAAAGCGGGCTGGAATATCTGACGCTGCCATGTAGCGAAGGGGTCAGTGATGGCTGAGGTCGTCGAGTTCAAAATCAGCGGACTTGACTCAGTGCTGGGAAAGCTTGAAGCGGTCAGCTATGACGTCAAACGCAAAGGCGGCCGGGCTGCTCTGCGGAAGGCTGCGCAACTTGTGGCGGAGTCGGCGCGGCAAAGTGCGCTTCGGTTGAACGATCCGGAGACAGCCACTGAAATCGCAAAGAATATTGCAATTCGATGGAACGGGACGCTTTTCAAGCGCACCGGCGACCTTGGGTTTCGCATCGGAGTTTTGGGCGGAGCAAAGGAAAAAAGGAACTACCACACTCGGCGCGGCAGGAAAGGCGGTACCTACGAGATTGGTGGGGATAGCGGGAACCCCGGTGGCGACACCTTCTATTGGCGCTTTCTAGAGTTCGGAACATCCAAGATGGCGGCACAGCCATTTATGCGCAGCGCGCTCGCTGAAAACGTTGGCGCGGCTACCACCCTGCTGGTTTCTGAGTTTGAAAAAGCCATTGATCGCGCCATCAAACGCGCCACAAGAAAGGCAATCAAATGAAGTACCCACCGATTTTTCAGGTCGCGGCAGCTGATCCAGCAGTGACGGCATTGCTCGGTACGAACCCGACGCGCCTGTATCTGTTCGGTATTGCTCCAGATACGCCAGTTGGTACTTATTGCGTCTGGCAAGTCATCAACGGATCGCCAGAGAACTTCCTCGCGGGCAGGCCAGACACCGAGGCTTACGGCCTACAGATCGATGTGTACGCGTCGACAGCGTCGGCTGCTCGTGCAGCTGGGCATGCCATCGAATACGCGGTGGAACTGGCCGCGACCATTACCAATTACAACGGTGAAACCAAGGACGCGGAGACAGGCCTGTACCGATACAGCTTCGACGTGGACTGGATCGTCCGCAGATAACCAAGCCCCAAACCTACCCGCCATGTGCGGGTTTTTTTTCGTCCGCAGGAGACACCTATGTCCATTCTCACCCAGGGCACGCAGGTATTTGCCCTTGTTCCACCACTGACCGGCACCGGCCCGTTGACTGTCATGGAAGTCGAGTGCGCCACCACGTTCGATCCGGGTGGCGCGCCGGCCGACCAAATCGAAGACACGTGCCTGAGTGCCAAGGAGCGCAGCTACAAAAAAGGTCTGCGCACCCCTGGCCAAGCATCGCTGGGCCTGAACGCCGATCCCAACAACGCCAGTCACATTCGCATGCATCAGCTTTCCGAGGCCGATGGCGATACCAGCGTGAAGTGGGCGGTGGGCTGGTCGGACGGTACCGAACCCCCAACGCTTGATGTCGGTGGTGATGACTTTGAATTGCCAGCCACGCGCACCTGGTTTGTGTTCGAGGGCTACGTCTCCGACTTCCCGTTCTCGTTCGCGGCCAACACCGTCGTGACCACCACCGCAACCATCCAGCGTTCGGGCGGCTCCGCCTGGATCAAGAAAACTACGTAAGGGCGCCTCATGAACCTGAGTCAATTGAAAGCCGCCGGCGGTATTGTCGGCGGCGCCATGGTGAAGAAGGGTGTTGTCTGGAAACACACAGACAGCAAGGGCAAGCCGATCGAGGACAAGTTCTTCATCCATGTCATGCCTCAATCGTTCGGCATGATCGAGCATCTGTTCTCCTCCAACGAAACAGAGCAGAGCCGCAACGCCAAGTACATCTCCACCTGCGTGACGCTCGGGCCAAAAGGCGAAGAGGCAATTCCTTACGAGGATGCCTATCGGCTTGATCCTGGTCTGGGTTGGGCGATTCTTGGCGCCGTCCACGAGGTGAACAACACCGGGGCGGACCGCGTAAAAAACTGACGGCCGCCGATGAGTTTTGGCACGAACTCGTGCTGAACGGAGTCGGCGGGCGAACCGTTACAGAAGCCAAAGCCAGCATCAGCTATGCCGAGGCTATGGCCTGGGTTGCCTACCGAAATAAGCACGGCAGTTTCAACCTGGCGTCCCGCGCCGAACAGATGGGCGCGATCGTTGCGCTGCAAGTTCATCGAATGGGCGGCGGCAACGCAGAGTTGGTCGACTTCATGCCACATCACCAAAAAACAGGCGTCTCGCTCGAAACGGCAATGGCCGAATGGGTCTGACCCGGCTATCAACAGGAAGTAACCCATGGCAACCCGTTCGCTTGGCACACTGACGCTGGACTTGATCGCCCGCATCGGCGGCTTCGAGCAGGGCATGGATAAGGCCGGCCGCGTCACCGAAAAGCGAATGAAGGAAATGCAGGCCCGCGCTGAAGAGGCGGGCAAGAAGATTGGCGGTGCGTTGGCCACCGTGGTGACCGCGACTCTCGGCGTTGGTACCGCTTCGCTGGTGATGCTGAAAAATACGGCGGCGGCCACCACCGAGACGGACCGCTGGGCAAAGTCCCTGGGTATCGGCACCGGTGTCCTGCAGCAGTGGCAGTACGCCGCTGAACGAGCAGGCCTGAGTGGCGACAAGATGGCCGATATCTTCAAGGATATCGGGGACAAGATCGGTGATGCGGTTATTACTGGCGGCGGGGAGGCGATCGAAGGGCTCAAAAAGCTCGGGCTATCGGCAGAGAGCTTGGCGGCGATGTCACCGGACAAGCAGTTGCTGGCCATCGCCGATGGGCTCAAGTCTGTGGCAACACAGTCTGAGAAGATCAACATTCTCGAAAGCTTCGGTAACGACCTTTCGCGCATGCTGCCGCTGCTTGATAAGGGTGGTGAGAGCCTGCGCAAATATCTCGCCCAAGCCAAAGATTTTGGCATTGCGATGGACCCCCAGCAGATCGCGAATCTCGTGCGGGCAAACGAGATCATTCAGGATTTGCAGGGCCAGGCACAGGGGCTCCGGAACGAGTTCGTGTCCGGCCTCGCTAACGTCGATATGAGTCCGCTTCAAAACTCACTCGACGGCTTGCGCGACATCGTCAAGGATCCAGGCTTTCAGCAGGGAATGGCTGATCTAGCGGCATTGGTCGTGAAGTTGACCGGCGCAGCCGCGACAGGTTTGGCCCAACTGCCAAATGACCTACGCAAAATGATGGGAGACCTGGAGTACGTCACCTCATTCTTTTCGAGCGATAAAAAAACACAGCATCTCGCCGGGGTGGCCAGCGAAGAAAGTACCAACCGTTCACTGGACGCGTACAACAAGGCTGATGGTGGACTGAATAAGTTCGCGGCCAACCCAACGTTGTTTGTCGGCGATCTTTTTGGGCAGGACCTTCAGGCGGCGAAGAAGGCTTCCGATGAGCGTCTGGCAAGCTATAAGGCATACACCGACTTGCGCGGCTGGGGTGACAAAAAACTCGTCGAGGGGAACAAGCAGGTCGAGCAACAGGAGCAAAAGGTAGTTGCTGCCCGGACCGGCACCACCATCGCCACTACGAAGCTGCTCGATTCCTATGACAAGCTGAACAAGCTGGAGGAGGATCGGGCTTCACTGGTCGCGGCCATGGGGAAGGACCCGGCCAACGCCGACCGGTATGCCCGGGCGATTGCCGCCATCGATAAGCAAGTCTCTCAGCTAAACGGCACAACCAAGTCCGCAACGGAAGCGCAGAACAAACTCAAGGAGCAGCTGAAGCAAGCCGCGACGGCATTTGATCAGCTGCGCCAGACCTACGACCCGGTGAGCTCCGCTGCTGATGAGTTCAGGAAGCAGACGATTCAAATCGACCTTCTGCTCAAGAACGGAAAAATAACCAAACAGGAATACGGCCAGGCCACCGCATGGCTTGCCAGCCAGTTCAACGAGGCGGTCAATTCGGCCAACGGACTTTCGCAGGCACTCCAGTATCAGGCGGATCTTGAGCGGCAACTGAACAACCAGAGGGAGCAATACGCTGCCCAGGCCGCCGCGGTAGGGATGGGGAGCAAAGAATCCGATCGGTATATGGAGCGCCTCGAACTGGAGCGCCAAACCAATGACCAGGTTCTTTCTCTTCGCACGGAGCTCGCGACAGCCACGACCGACCAGCAGCGCAAAGCGCTTCAGGATCAGATCGACCTGACCAATCAGTATCTGCCAAAACAGATCGCGGCTATGGAAGAGGGCTGGGCGCAGATGGACGCTGCCCAGTCCGATTGGACAAATGGCGCGCGCGGGGCTTGGGAGGACTATCTCGACAGCGCCAAGGATGTTGCAGGCCAGACCCGCAGTCTGTTCGGTGATGCCTTCAGCTCCATGGAAGACGCAATCGTCAATTTCGCGATGACCGGGAAACTGTCCTTCGCGGACTTCACCAAATCAATCCTGGCCGACATGGCGCGCATCGCTACACGGCAGGCCAGTTCGGCTTTGCTGAGCAGCTTGGTGGGTGCTGGTGCGAGTTATTTCGGCGGTGGTTCCGGAGCGACGGCTTCTGCCGGGGCGACTCAAGCAGGTTACAGCGGCGACCTTTCAGGCTTTTCACCTGGCAGCATTCAGGCCAAAGGTGGCGCTTGGTCGGGTGGAGTACAAATGTTCTCCAATGGTGGTGCCTTCACCAACGGTGTGGTCAGCAAACCGACAGCGTTCGGCATGGCTGGCGGCGACATCGGCATCATGGGTGAGGCTGGGGACGAGGCGATTATGCCTCTGACTCGAACCGCCGATGGTTCGCTGGGGGTGAAAGCCATTGGCGGGGGCGGAGGCTCGTTGAGCTCCAACCAGGTGCTGATTCAGCAAACGATTCAGGTCGCTGATTCTGGTGGTGGAACTGCATCACAACAGGACACGCAGGCTCTTGGGCAAGCGTACGCCGATGTGGCCAAACGCGGAGCTCAGCAGGAAATTGCGAAAGAACTGCAAGTCGGTGGGCAAATCTGGAGGCTCGTAAATGGCCGTTGAAACCTTCATCTGGTGCCCGAAAGTGGAGCCGACCAGTACCCCAGAGTATCGGGTACGTGCTTCGAAATTCGGGAACGGTTACGAGCAGGTCGTAGGGGATGGGATAAACAACAAGGTCGATAGTTGGCCCCTCACTTTTGTTGTTGGCGAAGCAGTCGCTGTGGATATCAAGGCGTTTCTTGATAGGCACGGCGGCTTCCAGTCTTTTCTGTGGACGCCCCCACTTGGCCAGCTGAGCTTCTTCCGGGCTACGGCGCCGACCATAACCCCGAATGGTGCTGGAATTTTTACCCTCAACACCACCTTCACCCAGTCATTCCTTCCATAAGGGGCGTTCATGCCGCTGATCAGCGATATCCAGGTCCTTGAGCCTGGCAGCGAAGTTCTGCTCTTTGAATTGGACGGCAGTGACTATGGCGCGGATGTTCTGCGTTTTCATGGCCACTCAATCCCGCACACGTCGGCCGAGATAATCGCCGCCGGCCCTGATGCTGATCTGTTGCCGGCGAAAGCGATCTACTGGCAGGGCAATGAATATGGCGCCTGGCCGATGCAGATCGACGGCATCGAAGCAAACGGCGACGGCACCGCGGTGCGGCCGACTTTGTCTGTCGGCAACGTCAATGGACGCATTACCGCGCTGTGCCTGGCGTTCGCCGACCTGCTTGAGTTCAAGTTGACGATGCACCACACGCTGGGCTCGTACCTCGATGCTGCAAACTTTCCGGCCGGCAACCCGACAGCAGACCCAACCCAAGAGACGATCGAGGTCTGGTACATCGACCAGAAGACGAACGAAGACGGGGAGACGGTCAGCTGGGAGTTGGCCAGCCCGGGCGACGTCGGTAACGAATCCATCGGGCGGCAGGCAACAACGCTTTGCCACTGGTGCCTCACCGGCGGTTACCGTGGGCCAAACTGCGGCTACACAGGGTCATACGTCACCAAGGACGGCGTCGTCACCGATAATCCTGAGCTGGATGAATGTGACGCCACATTGGGCCGGGGTTGCATCCCACGCTTCGGCGAAGGCAACCCATTGCCATTCGGCGGCTTCCCGGCCGTTTCATTAATTGCCAGGAGCTGACCATGCGTAAGCACATTTTGAACGCCATTCAGGCGCACGCTGCGGCCGAGTACCCGAAAGAGTCCTGCGGGCTGCTGCTGGGAGTCGGGCGCAAGCAACAGTATTTTCCGTGCTTGAACATCGCAACAGAACCAAACGAAGAGTTCCGGATTGATCCTGAGCAGTACGCTGCGGCCGAGGATATCGGTGAAGTCATTGGCGTTGTTCATTCACATCCGGACGCAACCAGTCGACCTTCACCGCGTGACCTGGCCATGTGCGAAGCGACTGCCATGCCCTGGCACATCCTCAGCTGGCCGGAAGGTGACCTGCGTACGGTGATGCCGATTGGCGATGTCCCTTTGCTGAAGCGGCCATTTGTGCACGGCGCCTGGGACTGCTGGCAGGTCTGTGCCGATTGGTACAAGCGCGAGTGGGGGCTGGAGTTCGAAGCCTTCAGGCGCGCTGATGGCTGGTGGGAGAGTAAAGACAACACCAGTCTTTACGAGGCGAACTACGAGGCGGCCGGCTTCTATAAGGTCGACCTGCCACAGCGCGGTGATTTGGTCGTGATGGAAGTGGGCAGGACGGTTTACCCGAACCACGCCGGGATTTTCCTCGGCGTTAACGCCGCATTGCCTGGCGAGGAAAGTAATATTCGCGGCCCAGGCCCTTTTCTGCTACACCACATGTACGGCAGGCCATCGGAAATTATTATTTTTGGTGGTCCGTGGCTGGAACGCACAAGGCTCGTCCTTAGGCATAAAAGCGTAGAGTTATCTACAATTTAGACGGTAATGCTGGGTGAGTAGAGCGCGAATACGCCGGTTTTTTGGCGAAAACCAATCACGTCGATAGAGAAAACGCAACGGAATTAACAGTGACAGGTAACGTCTTAGTGGATATGATTCGCGCCACTTGACCCCTGCAGGGGGTCAGCCGGTGTAGGAAAACTAACCGGATCCTCAGAGCAGTGCTTTGAGTTGGCACGCACGGAGCTTGCCCCTTAGGAGAGAAGACCATGTCCGCACAAATGAAGACCCGACCAAAATTCGATTTACCATCCCGGAAAAAAGACGTCGTCAGAGCGCGTCCGGATATGGGTGACCAGGTTGAACAGGTGAATCAAGCATTCGCCATTACCTTCGAGCGCTTCGAGCGCGCCATTGAAGAGCTTGCTAAGCGATAATCGATGCCTGTTAAACGTAAAGGAATACGTTGGTTGACCGTAGATGATCTTACGGAAATTAACGCAAGGTTGATCGCCATGAAAACCCCGGAAGAGATATCCGGGGTTTTTAATGTCGACGCACTTCACAGGGCCCAGCAGAGTCCCTGCCAGCACCGGTACTACGGGCAAACAGAAGACGTCATTACGCTGGCTTCAGTTTTGTTCGAAAGCTTGGCAAGAAACCATGCATTTCATAACGCCAACAAGCGGACGGCGGCTGTAGCTGCTTCTATTTTTATGCTTCTGAACGGTTACGAACTGACCGCTCCGGACAATGATCTAGTAGAGGTCTCCGTCGCGATCGTGACGCATGAGATCGATCGTGAATATCTCGAAGACTTCCTTTATCACTGGCATCGACCTATCGACACCAGTCTGGAAGAGCTTGGAAATGGTGCATTACGCCGCCTGTTAGATCGGATGGTCACAGCCTGATATAGCAGATGAAGCTAAACCTACACGCAGAGCCCAGCCAATCGCTGGGCTTTTTCGTTTCTGCCTTCCCGGTGCTACATTGCAGTCCTTTCCACAGGAGTGACCCGAATGAAATTTATCGTTGGAGCGTTGGCGATGGCTTTGCTGGCGGGGTGCTCGTCGCCATCTGATTTGATGTCGTCGGCCCCGGCAGTCACTGTGGTGTCTGCGAAGACTCCGAAAGCCTTTGCGCTTTGTGTTTTCCCTGAATGGCAGGAGCACAACTCGAATGCCAGCATGACCGAAACATCAACCGGCTATCGGCTCGTCAACGGTTTCGCGCAGCAAACTGACGATGTGTTGGATATAAGCCAGGCCAAGTCGGGTAGCGTCGCAAAACTTTACCAACGAGTTGCTTGGTCTCAACTGGGGCGCGGAGGATTGCGGGACTCCCTTCAGAAGTGCCGATAAACACAAGCCGCCGAAAGGCGGTTTTTTATGAAAGGATAAATCATGGCCGCTGCCGTTTCGTTCGCCACCAGCATGACCACGGTCAAGCTTTCTGGATCCCTCGCCAGAAAGTTTGGTAGAGATCATCGGAGGCAAATCGACACAGGGACATCTCGCGAGGTGTTCAAAGCGTTGAATTGCACCATTGAGGGATTCGAGCAAGAGATTAAGCGTCTGGCCTCTTTAGGTATGCGTTTCGCTGTGTTTCGGAACCGTAAAAATGTGGGCGAGGCGGACTTTGAACTAGGTGGCACCCGTGAGCTGCGGATTATCCCAGTGGTTGAGGGAAGTAAGCGCGGAGGTGTTTTGCAGACGGTGGTGGGCGTGGTGTTGCTCGCTATCTCCTACGTGTTTCCGGTGACCGCGCCGTATTTGACTCCGGCGGGTATTGGTCTGATCGCCGGCGGTGTTATCCAAATGCTCAGCCCGCAGGCGTCAGGCCTCAAGCAGAGTGCTTCCCCTGAAAACTCACCGTCCTACGCCTTCGGCAGCGCCAAGAACACCACGGCCAGCGGCAACCCGGTACCGATCTGTATCGGTGATCGCCGCTGGGGCGGCATGATCATTTCTGCATCGATCTACGCAGAAGACAAAGCGTAGTCAGCACACAGCAAGCAGGCCGCCCATGAGGCGGTTTTTTTTCGCCTGGAGGAATGCATGGGCGCAGCACTGAAGAACGACATCCATGGCGAGAAGGGCGGCAGCAGCAAGCCCAAGTCTCCGACCGAAGCCAGCGACAGCCTGCGCTCGACAAACCTGGCCAAGATCCTGATCGCCGTGGGCGAGGGTGAGTTCGACGAAGTCCCGACCGACTACAGCATCTTCCTCGACAACACGCCGATCCGGGACGCCAGCGGCAACTACAACTTCCCGAACGTGAAATGGGATTGGCGTCCTGGTTCCGTGGACCAGACCTATATCCCAGGTATTCCGTCCGTTGAGAACGAGACCTCGCTGAACGTCGAACTGCGCAGCGATGCACCGTGGGTTCGCTCGATCAGCAACACCCAACTCTCAGCCGCGCGCATCCGCCTCGCTTGGCCAGCACTGCAACGTCAGGACGACGAAGGCAATGTCGTGGGTTACCGCATCGAGTACGCCATCGACGTGGCAACCGATGGCGGCGCATACCAGCAAGTGGCCGTTGACGCTGTGGACGGTAAGACCACCACGCGGTACGAGCGGTCTGTCCGTGTCGATTTGCCGGACGCCACCAGTGGCTGGCAGATCCGTGTGCGCCGGCTGACCCCGAACCAGAACAGCAACAAGATTGCCGACACCATGCTGATCGCCGGTTACACCGAGGTGATCGACGCCAAGCTTCGCTATCCAAATACCGCGCTGCTCTACATTGAGTTCGACGCCGAGCAGTTCACCAACATTCCAGCAGTCACTGTGCGGTGCCGCGCCCGGCGCTGGATGGTGCCGAGCAACTACGATCCGATCGCCCGTACCTACACCGGTACTTGGGACGGCAGCATGAAGTCTGCCTGGACCAACAACGCAGCGTGGATCACCTACGGGGTGTGCACTGAAGACCGATTCGGCCTGGGTAAACGCATCAAGCCGTTCATGGTCGACAAGTGGGAGCTTTACCGGATCGCGCAATACTGCGACCAGCTGGTGCCGAACGGCCTTGGCGGCGTAGAGCCACGCTTCCTGTGCGACATGAACCTGCAGGGCAAGGCCGACGCCTGGTCGTTGCTGCGCGATATCGCCGGGATCTATCGAGGCATGACTTACTGGGCCCAGGGCCAACTGGTGATGCAGGCCGACATGCCGCGGGCGCAGGACTTCGATTACGTCTTCACCCGGGCCAACGTGATCGACGGAAAGTTCTCGTACGGCAGTGCCTCGGCGAAGACTCGGTACACCCGGGCGCTGGTCAGTTACGACAACCCGGCGAACAACTACGACACTGACGTCATTCCATTCGCTGATTTGGATCTGCAACGGCGCTACGGCGACCGACCGACCGAACTGAGCGCCATCGGTTGCACGCGAGCATCCGAGGCCCAGCGCCGCGGCAAGTGGGCAATCCTGAGCAACAATCAGGACCGGACCGTTTCGTTCAAGACTGGCATGGAGGGTGTGATTCCGCTTCCGGGGCACATCATCCCAGTGGCTGACTCGCTGCTGGCGGGGCGCGAAGTGGGCGGCCGTATCTCTGTCGCAGCGGGCCGAGTTGTGACGCTGGACCGTGACACCCAGGCCAAGGCGGGTGATCGCCTGATCATCAACCTACCGGGTGGCCGCGCCGAAGGCCGCACCGTGCAGAGCGTGAACGGCCGCGCCGTGACCGTGACCACCAACTACAGCGAACCACCCTTGCCGCAATTGCAGTGGGCGCTGGATGCTGACGACCTGGCAATCCCGCTGTATCGGGTATTGCGCACCAAGCGCACGACCGAAGGCGACTTCGAAATCAGCGCGCTGCAATACGACCCAAGCAAGTTCGCTTACATCGACACCGGTGCGCGTCTGGAAGAACGGCCGATCAGCGTCATTCCGATCACCGTGGTTCCCGCGCCGGCGAGCGTGACGGTCACGTCGAACTCGGTCGTGTCCCAGGGCATTGCCGTCGCCACCATGACGATTACCTGGCCCGCAGTGAACGGTTCCGTCGGGTATGACGTTGAGTGGCGCAAGGACAGCGGCAACTGGATCAAGCTGCAGCGCACCGGGATGACCAGTGTCGACGTGGTGGGTATCTATGCTGGTGCCTACGTGGCCCGAGTCCGGGCTGTGAGCGCCTTCGACATCTCGTCGATCTGGCGGGCCTCCATCCTGACCAATCTCAAGGGCAAGGAAGGCTTGCCGCCGGCGGTGTCGTTCCTGACGGCCACGCCTTTGCTGTTCGGCATCTATCTGAAGTGGGGCTTTCCGGCTGGAGCCGAGGATACCCAGCGCACGGAGATCTGGTATGGCCCGACGACCAGTCTGGAGGCAGCAACCAAGCTCACGGACTTGTCATACCCGCAAAGCGATTTCTCGATGCTGGGGCTGCGTGCGGGCGTGACCTTTTTCTTCTGGGCACGGTTGGTAGATCGCATCGGCAACATCGGGCCTTGGTACCCGATCGGGATTGGCGTCATGGGGCAGTCGAGCGCGGACGCGGCGGCCATCTTGGAAATGATCGCCGGTCAGATTGGAGAGACGGAACTGGGCCAGGACCTGCTGGACCAGATCAACAAAATCCCCGGCCTTCAGGACCAGATCGACGCGCTCGATGGCCTGTCCGCCTACAAGCCGGACCAGGTCTACGAGAAAGACCAGATGGTTGTGGCAGATGGGAAAATCTTTCAGTCCAAGGGCGAAGTGCCAATCAACACCCCGCCGCCGAATGCGACCTACTGGCTGGATGTCGGGGAGTCAATCGAGACGGCGAACGGGCTGGCGCAACAGGTTGCCTTTAACACCGCCGATATCACAGAGCTCGACGGTGTTGTCACTGCGCAGGCGACCGCGTTCCAAGCGTTGCGGGCTTCCTACAGGGACGACAACGGGGAAGGGGACCTGGCCGATGCCATGAAAGGCTGGACCAGCACTGCGGCTATCGCTTCGGAATCCAAGGTTCGCTCCTCGGAAAACGAGGCGTTCGCGCAGCGCATCACCACCTTTGACGCGAAGATCGGCGAGAACGCGGCGAATATTACCGAACTGGAGCAGGTGGTCGCCACCAATCAGTCGGCAACGGCCACAAAGATCGATCAGCTCAGCGTCACCGTTGGGCAAAACGGTACAGCGATCCAGCAGAACAGTGCGGCCATTCAGCAGACGTCTACGGCTTACGCCGACACGGCCGGCAAGCTGAGCACCATGTGGTCGGTGAAAATGCAGATCACCGCGGGCGGGCAGTACGTCGCCGCCGGTATCGGCCTGGGCATCGAGAACACCGGCGCCGGTCTGCAAAGCCAGTTCCTGGTGAGCGCTGATCGCTTCGCCATCGTCAACACCATCGCCGGCGGCGCCATCTCGGTTCCATTTGCGGTACAGGGTGGCCAGGTGTTCATGAACTCGGCGTTTATCGAGAACGGCTCAATCAACATGCTGAAGATTGGCGACAACTTGCAGTCTGACAACTACATCGCCGGCACTACAGGCTGGCGCTTGACTAAGGCTGGGGTGTTCGAAATCAACGGTAACGTTGCTGGTGCTGGCCGCATGACTATGACCAACAGCGCGCTGAAGGTCTACGACGCCAACGGTGTCAAGCGCGTGCAACTGGGGGATCTCAACGCATGAGTTTTGGAATGAGAACCTGGGGTGCCGACGGAATCCTTCAGTTCAACACCGACACCGCAACGTGGAGGATCGTACTCTCATCGGTGGTTTCGTTTGCGGGCGCGGGAGGGAAAAGCACTCAGCAATATTCGGTGCCTGGCTGCAACACCAGTAACGCGGTGGCCATTGTTCTACCAATCGGCGCAGCGGCCTCCGATGATCGACAGCTCGAAACAGAAATGGCTGACGGAATTGTCTACGTCAGAAACTACATCAATGGTTACGCCGGGCTGATGTTTTCTCACAGCACAATGCGACTGATTGTCATGAGGTGGTACTGATGGCGGGATACGGACTATCGGTTGTCAACGATGGTGGTGTGGTTTCCATTGACTCTGAATACGCGAGGCTGTGTGTTCTTCAGTCGGGAAGGTATTCAGGGGGGGCGGGGAGTGCGGGTGTTTCCTTCAGTCCCGCAATAACGACCCAAGAACCTCCGCTTATTTTTTTAAGGCCGGATAACAATGGTGGCCTTGTCACCATTGGCTGCAGCATTTCTGGAACACCGGGGAATTGGACCGGTATGACCATTACTGGTCCTGCATCTTATTCCCCCGCAGGGAAATACTTTGTGGGTGGGTTCGCTGCATCGGCTACCGCGGCGTTCGGCATGAGGCTTTGGGACGGCGCCAGTAAACTGCTGTTTGATAGCGGCACACCAGCGGCAGTATTCACAAGGTTTTTTCAGAATTGGACGTATGTAAAGTCTACCCAAGATGCGCAAGGTTTTTATACCAACTGGTATTCATCGCCATTCAGTTCGTCAGTTGATGAATATTTGATGATTAATAACGCGGGTATGCGAATGGTGTCCGGTGACAATATTGGACGGGTTACTGGCATTACATATGACTTCTCTCAATCTCAACTTTGGTTTACTACTACTGCTTTGAACAACCCTTTCATATTTTCATTACCAGCCGTCTTCGCAAAAATTATTGCTTAAACAAATTCTTATAGGGATTCACTTATGCCTTGGTATAAAGCCGGGACGGTTTCTGTCACCCTGAATTCCAATGCTGTCATTGGTACGGGAACAGCTTTTATTGCTAATAGCCGAGTGGGTGACGCGTTTCGGGGCCCGGACGGCGGCTGGTATGAAGTGAGCAACATCGCCAGTGATACCGCGATGTCGATTTCGCCGCCGTATCAAGGCGCAACCAATGCAACAGGCATCTTCGCACTGGCCCCAATGCAAGGCTACGTGAAGGATTCAGCCGATGCGCTGAGAGCGTTGGTCAATACCTACGGTGCCAAATTGGCTGCCCTCGGTACGACCGGTAACTACGATGTCCTGCCGCCGAGCAAGGGCGGCACCGGGATCACCGACCTCGCACCGTTCGCTCAAGGGCTTCTTAATGACATCGACGCAGCCGGTGCGCGCTCTACTTTGGTCGCCGCAAAGTCTGGTGCAAACGCTGATATCACGTCTCTGTCTGGCCTCTCGACGGCGCTTAGCATCGCCCAGGGAGGGACGGGCAATACTACAGGCACGGCCACCAAATTGACCGCTGAGGCGATTCTTGGGTCCGTTTCGCAATCTGGTGGAACGCCAACTGGAGCGCTGATGGAGTACGTAAGCAATGCGACTGGAGAGGTCTGGAAGTTCGCCAACGGGCTGATGCTGACATCGCAGTCTATTAACTACCCGGCGCTCGGATGGACCACGGGGACAGGGGTTCGATATTTAAACGTTACCGCTTCGTTGCCCGGTGGTTTTGCTGTTACTCCAAAGCTTTACGCACAGCTAGTAGAGCAAGATATTTCCACCCGGTCGGCATGGGTAACCAACGTTTCGGCACCAACTTTGAGCTCTTTAAGCGCCTGGCTTGCTGCAACCTCGGGCACTACGGGGGCTGGCGCTTTTGTATTAAACGTCCATGGCATAGGTAGGTGGTACTGATATGAATATCAAACTTGTGCCGGTGCGGCTTGATGAATCTCTGTACCTATTTCGGGCTGGTGATGTACTTGTTTTGAATGGCGTGGCCTTCGACTTTTCCGCAATCGGCGAAGGCGATACTCTTCCTCTTCTGGCAATAAACTGCGCGTGGTTTGCCGGCGAGGTTGGGCGGGCAAATGGGGATCTGGCTCTGTCTCTTATCCTGCCTAATCCGTGGAACTACAGTCCGGAGCAGGCATTTCCTGACCCATTGATTGGCGTGGCCAACGGCGTAGTGCCGCTCCCTCTTCCGCTCCTGAGCGATCCGCCTTCCGAATCACCTGAGCCGTTGCCGTCTCCTCATGAGCCAGTAGCTGGTGAGATCGACTGGTCAATGCTCATTACCGCTGAAATGAAAGCGGCAACCCTGGCAGCAGCTCAACTGGCTGAAGCCAAAGCTTCGCTCTCCGCCAAGAATGCTAAGGCTGTGTTTCAGATAGCCCGCATTCAGGACCGCATCGACACGCTTGGGTATGGCATCGACGCAGGGGAGGCCACCGAAGCGGACGAAGCCGAACAGGCTGCTTTGCTGCTGAACCTGAAGGCGTGGAAGGCCTACAAGTTCGCTCTCGGCAAGGTGACTGTTCAGCCGACCTGGTACGCCGCGCCGGTTTGGCCGACAGAGCCGGTCGTGCCGGTGATCGTTGCCGACCCAGAGGCGCGATCTGCCGACCTGATGTAGAGCGACAAAGAGCAGCACAGACCACCCGCCATTGAGCGGGATTTTTTTGCCCGGAGAAAAGTATGACCGTCACCGAAAAAGACCGAGACATCCTCGCCCGCACGCTGTGGGGGGAGGCCCGCGGTGAAAGCCTGGCCGGTCTGATTGCCGTGGCCTGGACGATTCGTAACCGCGTGAACGACGGCAAGACCAAGTCATGGTGGGGGGAGGGCTATGCCGGCGTGTGCCAGGCGCCGTATCAGTTCAGCTGCTGGAACAGGAACGATCCGAATTACGTCTACCTGAGCGGGGCAAGGGAGATCCCGTTACGGGAGCTTGCCCAGGCGCGGATCGTTGCTGACCAGGTGATCGATGGCAAGGTGTCCGATCCTGCCGGCGGCGCCACGCACTATTACGCGATCGCCATGAAGAAGGCTCCAGGCTGGGCGGCGAAGGCCAAAGAAACATTGAGGCTTGGTGGTCACGTCTTTTTCAAGGATGTGCCGTAGCTGCCGGCTACTGGCTCAATTGTCGGAGTTTTTTCGCGGTAAAGGGAAAGGACTATCGAATGGTTTCTCGCCTGATAGTTCGCGGATCCTGAGATTGAGTTCGCTGATGTGCCTGCTGTTGGCCATCAGCTCCCAGTTACTTTTCGTCTCGATATCGGTGGCTCTGCGGTTTGATTCTGCGAGATCGGCCTTGGCCTTTAACAGGTCGGCCCTCAGCGCCCCGCATTCTTTAGTGACATCAGCGTGCATCTGCACCAGCCCGAAGATGTCTTCGCGGGCTTTGCGCAATTGCAGGGTCAGTTCCTGCACCTCGTTCTCGGTGATGCGCAGGAAGTAGCGACAGGTCTCAAGCTCAGTGGGGCAGCCAAGCCAGTCGCTGGTGTCTTCGATTTCGAGGGGGTCCACGGTCATGCCTTATTGATACTGTTTGTATATACAGTAATCGAGGTAAGGCAAATGAGCGAGGGCGTGGCGACGAGCTGTAGCCTCTGGTCATTCCGGCGTCATCATGACCGCAAGCGTCATCTTGATGAACTCCTCATTCTGGCCGATCACGCCCAAGGCCCCGCGAACATTGTTGCCCGCTGTTGTTGAGCCCTGGCTTTCAACCAGCAAGGTCAGTTCCATGATGGCGGCCTCTAGGGCCAGCTGGTTTTCGTTGATCTTGTAGAGTAGGGAAGGGAGCAGGTCTGAGTCAGGCATCGCGATTTCCTCCATGAAAGAGGAGAGGGTAGCAGTGGCGACTATGAGTTTCCTCATAGCTCCCACTAATCAATCTTAAGCATCTTTGCGAGCAATGGATCGTTAGAGCCCATCACCGCTGCCTGTACGTCCACGAAATACATCCCTCCCGTGATCTCGCCGATAATTTCGCCTTCTTCAATCCATTTCTTCAACTGCTGCAGACTTGGTTTATTGCCGACGTACCGTAGCTTCCAATACTCCCCTACCTCCATGAGTCTCGGCAGTTTTACAGTGATTTGAGACAAGATTTTCATAGGCCTAGTTTCGCTCTTTCGACCTGTATTCTCTCTATCAGACTGCCGGCTGAGGTTCTTGTCCGAAGCTTCTCGGGTTCGCGGTAGCACGCAATCGGCTCTACATAGTAATTTCGTCCGTGCTTGATTGGTGGAGGCGTAATTCGCCCTTCGCGGGCCCATTTGCGCAGCGTATTGGAACTGGGCGGCGTTCTAAAGTGATCTGCTGCCCATTCCACAAGGGTTAGCTTGCTCATGATTGCGTATCCCAGTGAAGCAATATGTTCGGGCTACTTTAGCGCAGATGAGAGAAGTTGGTTCATACGAGCAGCGTGACGGGCGTTCGTTGGTTTGTGTTCTTTTTTCTTCTTAGGTTGGTAGCTGCCGGTTTCGGAGGTGCTGGCGCTATCGGGATATGCGCGGGCCACTGGGTATCCAAAAAAGCCTCGTACCGTTTCAGGCTATACATGATTGATCCGTCGACTTTTGACCATACGTTTTCCGGAGTTATGCCTCTGGCACGCTTCCCTTGTAAGGCTCGCGCGGTTGTACCCAAGAGCTCGGCCATCATCGATTCAGAAACCTTGTCCCAATTTTCCGTGATGTCGATTAGCCCACAAATCTGAGACTCCGTTTTCTCGTCCCGAGAATTGTTGCAGTCGATTTTGTCTAGCAATGATTGTTTGGGGACTTTGGGGTAACCATCTCCACCGAGAATGAACGGTATGGCATTGGTTCGAAGCCAGCGAGATTGAATAGCTGGGCGCGCATGACCAGTGAGGTCGACCACTTCATCCTTCGTTAAGAACATCGAGTTTCTCCTGGTGCGATATCTGATACGGCTACATCTTTCCATCCTGTTTAAATGTGCCAGGCCTTTGTTTGATATAGTCTGAGCTGGGCATGGCTCGTCCAGTTATGAGATGAGCGGCGTGATACGTTAGCTGTATGCTTCTTCCCTATAGTTGGCATTTCAGCGTTCTAGACTTTTCGATCTGCTGACCGCTCCACTCTATTACCTCTGCCTTAACCCAAGCCACAGCCTTGCCACCTAGCTTAACTTGACGTGGAAATGTGCCGTGATTTGCCATTTTGTAAATCGTACTAGTCGACATTCCTGTAATCCGCTTTACTTCAGCCAGCCTTATGAACTGGATAGGTTGTTGACTAAGGTCATTTGACTCCGCAGATTGAGCAACTGGATCAGCTTCGGGGTTTTCTATTTTGAGCGACTCTTGGCTAAAGGATTTAGTAGCCTGGGTCCTCGGCCGATCAAGCTCAACCTTGGCCCTGTCTCGCTGACGATCGATGTAAGCAGCCAGATCCGAGAGGTGAACGCCTCGTGCAGTCTTTTCGTTCTGCTCTATAGAGATAATCAGCAGGTCAATCTCGCCCGTGGAGACCTTTGTCTGTAGCTTTGATGGCGTCAAATGAGTGAAGTAGTCGGCGCATACCCGATGCAAGGACACAATCACCTGACTATGATACTGGGCCATCAAAAGAAAAAGAGTGTTCATCGGTCGACTCCTTTGCACAACGGAGGCATCAGTCTACCGGTGTGGTTTGTTCCATCCTTTTAATCCAAGCTGTTTGCCACTCTCTTTGTTGAAATCGACGCAAGAAAAACGTCAAAGCGCCAGCAATCCCTGCGACGATAATGGTTATATACTCGAAGCGTTCACCGTATACACCTGCAAGCGCCAGTGCGGTCATCGCCGATAGGCCACCCGCCGTAGCGGCCAGTATGCAATCGTTGACTTCGTTCCCTACGGGTCTTGGGCCTTTCAACTTCGTCACAAAAGCTTCGGCTTCTTTCGCGCGCGAATGGTAGCTGTCGGATTCTTCTGCATCGTTTTTCATTATGCGCAGCTCCAAATTTTTTACCTGAGCTTAGCGTGGATGCTTCAGATGATAATCATTGGAGCCGTCATAAAGCTGGCTTATCCACACCGGATGCTCGCCGGGAAATCTCGTACCATTTTTTGTACCAATCGTGTGTTTTTTAGGGGTGGTTAGGGGTGTGGATGCCCCCTGAAGCCCTTTAAAACCCCCGGACCAAAAACGCCAGCTAATCCGCACATAAAGTCCTTACCGGTTTTTCCGTTGGGGAGGGTCAATCGATACCCGCCAAAAACGGCGGGTACTCAGAAACTGACCCGGTGGGATCGCGGGAGTTTTAGATCGATAAGTAATAAGAGGGAATGTGCAGGGAGGCGCCTTCAGCCGAAAACGCCGGTCCGCACCCGATAGATCGATCAATTAAACCGTCAGAATGCGGATTCATTTACCCCGAATCAGGCGCCGCAAAGCGAAACGATTCGGATGGCACGCCTCGGCCACGGCTCTGGGTAATGGCAGCGGTTCGTTGTCGAGCCAGGCCGCGAGCAACTCGCCTGACAACGGCGCGGTAATCAGCCCTCGTGAGCCGTGGCCGCTGTTGACGTACAAACCGTCCAGCCATGGACATGGGGTGTCTGGCGTTTGCCGGGCGTCCTTGCTCAGGGCGATGTAGGCGTCGGCGAAGGCCTGGCGATCAGACAAAGGGCCGACAATTGGCAGGTAGTCGGGGCTGGTGCAGCGGAACGCCGCGCGACCTTCAAGTGCCTCGGGTCGCAGGGCCTCTGCGCCGAGTCGGGCGACCAGATCCACCGAGATTTCTTCGAGCATCTGCAGGTTGCCGGCATGCTCGGCCGTGGTGGGCGTCAGGTCGTCGTTGTTGAAATCAAAACTGGCACCCAGGGTGTGTTCACCCAGGCGGGCCGGCGCGACATAACCTTCGGCACATACCACGGTGCTCAGGCTCTGGCTTGCAGGTGTTTGGGGCAGGCGGGTGATCTGTCCACGAATCCGTTTGAGCGGCAAGTCGCTGCTGAAGTCGAAACGCTTGATCTCGGCGGCGCCGGCCAGCACCACCACCGCTGCGTTGGCCAGCAGCTTGTGACCCTCCCACGCTTGCCATTGCCCTTCGGCACGACGCAGTTCCAGCACATCGTGATGGGGCAGGAACCGGATATTCGGATGCGCCGCTTGCCATGCGCACAGGGCGGGCGGATGCACCCAACCGCCTTCGGGGTAAAACAGGCCACCCGATTGCAACGCGATGCCCGCGCGGATCTGCGCGTGTTGCTGATCGAGTGTGTGCAGCAAATCCTCGGGAAACGCCGTTGCCAGTTGTGCCTGACGTTCGGCTTCCTTGGCGTTGAAGGCCAGTTGCAGCACACCGCAATCGTCCCAGTCGACGCCTCGGTGCAAGTGCTCAAGCAAACGCCGGGTGTGACCGAAACCACTGACAATCAACTGTGACAAGGCCGTGCCATGGGCCGAGAGCTTGAGGTACAACACGCCCTGTGGATTGCCCGACGCTTCCTGTGCCAGCGCATCGTGGCGCTCCAGCAAACTGACTTGCCAGCCCCGTGCCGCCAGGCTGGCGGCGGTGGCGCAACCGGCCAGTCCTGCGCCAATCACCAAGGCGTGACGTTCGCCGGTCAACGGCGTTGGGCGGGCAAACCAGGGTTTCGCAACGACAGGCGTGGGGGTTTCTGCAGGCCAGCCCAGAAACACACCGCGCAGGATTTCCCATTTGTGACCGATGCCGGGCGTGCGCTTCATCTTGAAGCCCGCCGCGTTCAACAGACGGCGCACCCAACCGGTGCTGGTGAACGTGCTAATGGTCGAGCCGGGCGCTGCCAATCGAGCCAGTTCGGCAAACAACTCGGCGGTCCACATGTCGGGATTTTTCGCCGGGGCAAAACCGTCGAGAAACCACGCATCAATCTGCGCGTCCAGTTGCGGCAATTGCTCCAGCGCATCGCCGATCAGCAACGTCAGGGTCACACGCCCGTTGTCCAAGACCATTCGCTGGAAGCCTTGATGGATCGCCACGTATTGCGCCAGCAATTGATCGGCAAACGGCTTGAGCTCCGGCCACAAAGCCAGCGCACGCTGCAGGTCTGGCTGGCTCAGCGGGTACTTTTCGACACTGATAAAGTGCAGGCGCGCACCGGCCACGGCGTGCTGTTCGAACAACTGCCAGGCGCAGAGGAAGTTAAGCCCGGTACCGAAACCGGTTTCGCCAATGACCAGTCGACCGCCGTCGGCCAGCGCGGCGAAGCGTTCACGCAAACCGTTCTGTTCGAGAAATACGTAGCGGGTTTCTTCAAGGCCTGATTTGTCCGAAAAATAGACATCGTCGAACACCCGCGAATACGGGCGACCCTGGTCGTCCCAGTCGAGTTGGGCGTGAGGCAATACAGGTTTCATGGCAGGCTCGGCAACGGCAAGGCGGCCATTCTAGCTGATCGAGGTGGTGATGCCTGATCCATGGCAGTGTCGGGTAGTGGTGCCGCAGGCAATCGCCACAAAAAGCCGACCGCCAAGGAATTTTCTGTGATGACGGACAGCCCAATCCGCTAGTCTTGGCGCAATCAGGAAAGGGAGTCGTCCATGTTCGAATCTGCTGAAATCGGTCACGCCATCGACAAAGAAACCTACGACGCTGAAGAACCGGCACTGCGTGAAGCGTTGCTCGAAGCGCAGTTCGAACTTCAACAGCAAAAGCGCTTTCCGGTGATCGTCCTGATCAACGGCATTGAAGGCGCCGGGAAGGGCGAGACGGTCAAGTTGCTCAACGAATGGATGGACCCGCGTCTTATCGAAGTCCGCACTTTCGATCAGCAGACCGATGAAGAGCTGGCGCGACCTCCGGCCTGGCGCTACTGGCGGATGCTCCCGGCCAAGGGGCGCATGGGGATTTTCTTCGGCAACTGGTACAGCCAGATGCTCCAGGGCCGGGTCCATGGACTGTTCAAGGACGCGGTACTGGATCAGGCGATCAACCAGTCGGAGCGCTTTGAAAAGATGCTCTGCGACGAAGGCGCGCTGATTTTCAAGTTCTGGTTTCACCTCTCCAAGAAGCAGATGAAGGCGCGCCTCAAGGCACTCGCCGATGACCCTTTGCACAGCTGGCGCATCAGTCCGCTGGACTGGCAACAATCCCGGACTTACGACAAGTTCGTGAAGTACGGCGAGCGCGTGTTGCGGCGCACCAGCCGCGACTACGCGCCCTGGCACGTGATTGAAGGCGTGGATGTGCATTACCGCAGTCTGGCGGTGGGCAAGATCCTGCTCGAAGGCCTGCAAAGTGCCTTGAAACGATCCAGAATCCATCCCGCCAAAGTCAACGCTGCGCCGCTGCCGATCCATGTCGATCAGCTCAACTTGCTTGACAGCCTCGACTTGAGCCAGCGTCTGGACAAGGAAGATTACGAAGAACAACTGATTACCGAGCAGGCGCGATTCTCCGGCCTGATGCGTGACAAACGCATGCGCCAATTCGCCTTGATCGCAGTGTTCGAAGGCAATGACGCGGCGGGCAAGGGCGGTGCAATCCGGCGCGTGGCCGCGGCGCTCGATCCACGTCAGTACAGCATCGTGCCGATTGCCGCGCCCACCGAGGAAGAACGGGCGCAACCGTATTTGTGGCGCTTTTGGCGGCACATTCCGGCCAAGGGCAAATTCACCGTATTCGATCGCTCGTGGTATGGCCGGGTATTGGTCGAGCGCGTCGAAGAGCTCTGTCCGCCCGCTGACTGGCTGCGGGCCTACAGCGAGATTAACGATTTCGAAGAGCAGATTTCCGAATCGGGCGTCATCGTGGTCAAGTTCTGGCTGGCCATCGACAAGGAAACGCAACTGGAGCGTTTCGAATCCCGTGAAGACATTCCCTTCAAGCGTTTCAAGATCACTGAAGACGACTGGCGCAATCGGGACAAGTGGGACGCTTATCGCGCGGCCGTCGGCGACATGGTTGACCGCACCAGCACGGAAATCTCGCCATGGACGCTGGTGGAGGCCAATGACAAGCGCTGGGCCCGGGTCAAGGTCCTGCGCACGATCAACCTGGCGCTGGAAGCCGCGTTCGAAAAATCAGACAAGCACGACAAGAAGGCCAAAAAACGCAAGTCGTGAGCCGATGGTTACGCATACGCGGGGTGAATGATTGTCGCGGTCGGTTATGGGGTGGACTTATGCTCGGTCCACTCCCAACCGATAACAACAATGAGGTATGCCATGCGTGAAGTGGTGATCGTCGACAGCGTGCGGACCGGCCTGGCCAAATCCTTTCGCGGCAAGTTCAACCAGACCCGTCCGGATGACATGGCGGCGCATTGCGTCGATGCCTTGTTGGCGCGCACCGGCATCGACCCGGCCAGTGTCGAGGATTGCATCGTCGGCGCGGGCTCCAACGAAGGCGCCCAGGGCTACAACATCGGTCGCAACGTCGCCGTGTTATCACGCCTGGGTATCGGCACCGCAGGCATGACCCTCAACCGTTTCTGCTCGTCGGGCTTGCAGGCCATCGCCATCGCCGCCAACCAGATCGCGTCGGGCTGCAGCGACATCATCGTGGCCGGTGGCGTCGAGTCGATCAGCCTGACCATGAAAAGCGTCAACACCGACCACCTGATCAACCCGCTTCTTAAAGAGCAGGTGCCGGGCCTGTATTTCCCGATGGGCCAGACTGCTGAAATCGTTGCACGTCGTTACGACGTCAGTCGCCAGGAACAGGATCTGTATGCCCTGCAGAGTCAGCTGCGTACGGCCCAGGCTCAGGCCGCTGGTTTGTTCGATGATGAAATCGTGCCGATGGCGGTGAAGTATCGGGTTGAAGACAAGGTCACTGGCCAGGTGCAGATCCTCGACGGGATCGTCGACCGCGACGACTGCAACCGCCCGGACACCACGCTGGAAAGCCTGGCCGGGCTGAAACCGGTATTTGCCGAAGACGGTTCGGTCACGGCGGGTAACTCGTCGCAATTGTCCGATGGCGCTTCGATGACGCTGGTCATGAGCCTGGAAAAAGCCCTGGCGCTGGGTCTCAAGCCCAAGGCGTTCTTCCGTGGTTTCACGGTGGCCGGGTGCGAACCGGACGAGATGGGCATCGGTCCGGTGTTCTCGGTGCCGAAATTGCTCAAGGCCAAGGGTTTGCGGGTGGCTGACATTGATCTGTGGGAGCTCAACGAAGCGTTTGCGTCGCAGTGCCTGTACAGCCGCAATCGCCTGGAAATCGATAACGACAAGTACAACGTCAATGGCGGCTCGATTTCCATCGGCCACCCGTTCGGCATGACCGGCTCGCGTCAGGTCGGGCACATTGTGCGTGAGTTGCAGCGGCGCAACTTGCGGTATGGCGTGGTCACCATGTGCGTGGGTGGCGGGATGGGGGCGACGGGGTTGTTCGAAGCGGTGCGCTAAGTCCGCAAGACTTCTGTTGCCTGATTAACCGCTATCGCGAGCAGACTCGCTCCCACATTGGATCTATGGCGCGCATCAGACCCCTGTGGGAGCGAGCCTGCTCGCGATGGCAGCACCTCGGTCTATCGATCTAGACTCACAAGCTGCATCCGCGCGATGTAAGCCTGAATCTCCCGTGCAGCCGCCTGCGGATTATCAAACGGCCCCTCCAGCGTGTTTTCCCGGGTGCTGAAAAATAGTTCTCCATTCACACGACACACCCGGTCGCAACGAAAGTGCGTGGCGGGGGCGTTGTCCTGGGCGCGCTTGCCGTACATGGCGGTCTCCTGAGGGATGTTCCGGTTAGCGGATCCAATGAGCTTATGCATGAACCACTTGCGGCGCCTGACCAACTGATCGGCGGCATTTCGCCAGATTAATGGTGCGACCTGCACAGTTTCATTCGCGGCCCGTCGCCAACTGTCCCTGTGTCGCGCCGAGGTCTGCGCCTAGAATGGTGTTTCTTGCCATCTGGCTTTGGGGTTCGCATGCACATTTCATCCGGTCGCTGGGTTTACGGTCTGTTCCTGGCCTTGCTGACCGCAGTCCTGTGGGGAATCCTGCCGATCAAACTCAAGCAAGTCCTGCTGGTGATGGACCCGGTGACGGTGACCTGGTTTCGCCTGACGGTGTCCGGTGGCTGCCTGTTCATTTATCTGGCGGCGACCAGGCGTCTGCCCAGTCGCAAAGTCCTCGGCCCGCGCGGTGGCTGGCTGGTGTTGATGGCGGTGCTCGGCCTGGTCGGCAACTACGTGTTGTACCTGATGGGCCTGAACCTGCTCAGCCCCGGCACCGCGCAACTGGTTGTGCAGATGGGCCCGATCATGTTGCTGATCGCCAGCCTGTTTGTGTTCAAGGAACGGTTCAGTGTGGGGCAGGGGATTGGTCTGCTGGTGCTGCTGATCGGTTTCGCGCTGTTCTTTAATCAACGTCTGGCCGAGCTGTTGACCTCGCTGACCGATTACACCGCCGGCGTGTTGCTGGTGCTGCTGGCTTCGACGGTCTGGACGTTTTACGCACTGGGGCAGAAGCAATTGCTGACGGTGTGGAATTCGTTGCAGGTGATGATGGTGATCTACCTGTTCTGCGCGCTGTTGCTGACGCCTTGGGTGCATCCGCTGGAGGCGCTGCAGTTGAACCCGTTGCAAGGCTGGTTATTGCTGGCGTGCTGCATGAACACCTTGATCGCTTATGGCGCCTTTGCCGAAGCGCTGGCCCATTGGGAAGCTTCGCGGGTGAGTGCGACGCTGGCGATAACACCGTTGGTGACGTTTGGCGCAGTGGCCGTGGCCGCGTGGGCATGGCCGGAATATGTGCATGCCGAGACGATCAATGGCCTGGGGTATGGCGGGGCGGTGTTGGTGGTGGTGGGGTCGGCGTTGGTGGCGTTGGGGCCTTCGTTGATTGCCGGGCTCAGGGCGCGGCGAGTACGGATAGCCGCAGGTTGAACCGCGTTATCGTTCTTCGCGAGCAGGCTCGCTCCCACATTTAACCGAGTTCTATCAGAAGAATGCGGCCCCCTGTGGGAACGAGCCTGCTCGCGATGGCTGATTGTCAGGCGCTACACACTCAGCCCTTGGCGCCCGCTTCCAACATATTCTCCGGCCTTACCCACGCATCAAACTCTTCATCCGTCAGATACCCCAGTTGCAATGCCGCCTCTCGCAAGGTCAGCCCCTCGCTGTAAGCCTTCTTGGCAATCTCCGCCGATTTGTCGTAGCCGATATGCGGGTTCAGCGCAGTCACCAGCATCAGCCCACGCTCCAGGTGCTCGGCCATTTTCGCCGCGTCCGGTTCCAGGCCGGCGATGCAATGCTGCTGGAAGTTGCTGCAGCCATCGCCCAGCAGGCGGATCGATTGCAGCAGGTTGTGGATGATCACCGGTTTGAACACGTTCAGTTGCAAGTGCCCCTGACTCGCCGCAAAACCAATGGCGACGTCGTTGCCCAGGACTTGGCACGCCAGCATCGACAGCGCTTCACACTGGGTCGGATTGACCTTGCCCGGCATGATTGAGCTGCCCGGTTCGTTGGCCGGCAGTTTCACTTCGGCAAAACCTGCACGCGGCCCGGAACCTAGCAGACGCAAGTCGTTGGCGATTTTCATCAGGGTCACGGCGAGGGTTTTCAGCGCGCCCGACAGGGTGGTCAGCGGCTCATGGCCGGCCAGCGCGGCGAACTTGTTCGGCGCGGTAACGAACGGCAGGCCGGAAAGGGCCGCCAACTCCGCAGCGATCGCTTCACCAAAACCGTGGGGTGAGTTCAGCCCGGTGCCAACCGCGGTGCCGCCTTGCGCCAGTTCACAGACCGCCGGCAGTGCGCTGCGGATTGCCCGTTCGGCGTAATCCAGTTGCGCGATGAACGCCGAGAGTTCCTGGCCGAAGGTGATCGGCGTTGCGTCCATCATGTGGGTGCGGCCGGTCTTGACCAGTTTCATGTGCCGCGCCGCCAACTCGGCCAGGCCGCCGGAGAGTTCACTGATTGCCGGTAGCAAATGCTGCTGCACTGCCTGGGCGGCGGCAATGTGCATGGCAGTCGGGAAGCAGTCGTTGGAGCTTTGCGAGCGGTTGACGTGATCATTGGGGTGAACCGGGGTCTTGCCACCACGCGGGTTGCCGGCCAGTTCGTTGGCGCGGCCGGCGATCACTTCGTTGACGTTCATGTTGCTCTGGGTGCCGCTGCCGGTCTGCCAGACCACCAGCGGAAACTGGTCGTCGTGGCTGCCGTCGAGCACTTCGTCTGCGGCCTGTTCGATCAGGCGGGCGATGTCGGCGGGCAGGTCGCCGTTGCGGTCATTGACCCGCGCCGCGGCTTTCTTGATCAGGGCCAGTGCGTGCAGCACGGCCAGGGGCATGCGTTCGTTGCCAATGGCGAAGTTGATCAGCGAGCGTTGCGTTTGAGCACCCCAGTAGGCCTCATCCGGGACTTCCACCTGGCCAAGGCTGTCGGTTTCGATACGGCTCATCTTGCACACTCCTGTAGGTCGATAGCGCAGTTTAGGCCGTGATCGCCGGCCGTGGTTCCATCAGTCTGTTTTTTGACCGTTCGCCCCCTCTAATTCAGGCCTGACAAGGCTTGGGGTTGAGTGACACACTTTTTTAGGCGCAGAATGGTCGCCCTTGGGGTTTTACCTCGCCTGCTAGAAAAGGAAACTCGATGACTCGTCTTCGTGCCATCTGTACCGCGGTTGCACTGGTTTGCGCCAGCGGCCCTGTTTTTGCCGATACCGCCAGCCACAACGCCAGTGCCGAAGCTTTCCTGACCCTGGCGCACGCTGACAAATTGGGCACTCCGGTGTACATGCAAGTGCAGCAAATGTTCGCTCAGCGCTTTGAACAGACCAAAGCCCCTGAATCGAAAAAAGCCCTGCTGGAAACCTATCAAGCCAAGGCCAACGCCGCTCTGGACGCAGCCATTGGCTGGAACAAGCTGAAGCCAGACATGGTCAAGCTCTACACCACCAACTTCAGCGAATCCGAGCTGAAAGACCTGGTCGCGTTCTACAAGTCGCCACTGGGCAAGAAAGTCCTGGAAAAAATGCCGCAGCTGACTCAGCAGTCGGCCCAGATGACTCAAGCCAAGCTGGAAAGCGCGGTGCCTGTGGTCAACAAGCTGTTGGCTGACATGACTGCCGAGCTGGAGCCTAAAGGCGCCGCCGCTCCAGCCAAGAAAAAGCCTTAAGCGGAGCCCGGTATGACCATGCAACAACGCATCGAATCGACGCTGGGCTTGTTACAGCCCGAGCATCTGCAAGTGCTGGATGAAAGCCACATGCACAGCCGTGGGTTGCAGACCCACTTCAAGGCGGTGGTGGTCAGCCAGCAGTTTGAAGGGCTCAACCGCGTCAAGCGTCACCAGAAAGTCTACGGTACGCTCGGCGAGCTGATGGGCGAGTTCCATGCGTTGGCGTTGCATACCTACACGCCTGAAGAATGGGCACAGATCGACGCGGCCCCGGCCTCGCCAACCTGCGCTGGCGGCAGCTAGGAGCCAGGTTTGCCCGCGAAAGCGTCCTCAAGATCGCCTTCGCGGGCAAGCCTTGCTCCTACAGAAGCACTTATTTTTGATAGACTGCCCAACGCGCCGCTCACCCGGCGCGTTTTTTTTATTCCGGTTCACCCTTTGCGAGGGTAGCCACCTGGAGAAACACCCATGACACAACAGATTGTCGTGGCGGCACTGTATAAGTTCGTCACTCTGGAAGATTACGTTGCCCTGCGCGAGCCACTGCTGCAAGCCATGGTCGACAATGGCATCAAGGGCACGCTGCTGATCGCCGAAGAAGGCATCAACGGTACCGTGTCCGGCAGCCGCGAAGGTATAGACGGGCTGATGGCCTGGCTCAAGAACGACCCGCGCATGGACGACATCGACCACAAAGAGTCGTACTGCGACGACCAGCCGTTCTACCGCACCAAGGTCAAGCTCAAGAAAGAAATCGTCACCCTCGGCGTCGAAGGCGTGGACCCGAACAAACAGGTCGGCACCTACGTCGATCCACAGAACTGGAATGCGCTGATCAGCGACCCTGAAGTGCTGTTGATCGACACCCGCAACGACTACGAGGTTTCGATCGGCACCTTCGAAGGCGCCATCGACCCGAAAACCACCAGTTTTCGCGAATTCCCCGACTACATCAAAGCCCACTTCGACCCGGCCGTGCACAAGAAAGTCGCGATGTTCTGCACCGGCGGCATTCGTTGTGAGAAGGCCTCTAGCTACATGCTCAGCCAGGGTTTCGACGAGGTCTATCACCTCAAGGGCGGTATCCTGAAGTACCTTGAAGAGGTGCCGCAGGAAGAAACCAAATGGCAGGGCGACTGCTTCGTGTTCGACAACCGCGTGACCGTGCGCCATGACCTCAGCGAAGGCGACTACGATCAATGTCATGCCTGTCGTACGCCGGTAAGCGTCGAAGACCGCACGTCCGAGCATTACGTGGCCGGCATCAGTTGCCCGCATTGCTGGGATACGCTGAGCGAGAAAACCCGTCGCAGCGCCATTGATCGGCAGAAGCAGATCGAACTGGCCAAGGCGCGCAACCTGCCTCACCCGATCGGCTACAACTACAAGCAAACTCCTTCAGAGGCTTGAACCATGTCTGCCCAACGCCTGCTCTATGTGATGGACCCGATGTGTTCCTGGTGCTGGGGCTTTGCGCCCGTCGCCAACGCGCTGGTCGAGCAGGCGCAGGCCGCAGGGGTGGACGTGCACCTGGTGGTGGGCGGCTTGCGCACCGGCAGCGGCTCCGCATTGGAACCGACTACCCGGCGCTACATCCTTGAGCATTGGCAAGCCGTCACCCAGGCCACCGGCCAACCGTTCAAGGCCGAAGGCGCATTGCCTGACGGTTTTGTCTACGACACCGAGCCTGCCTGCCGGGCGTTGGTGACCGCGCGTAGCCTGGCGCCGGATTGCGCGTGGAAACTGCTCGGCCTCATTCAGCACGCGTTCTATGCCGAAGGCCGAGACGTCACCCACGCCAGTGTCCTGGTCGAGTTGGCCGAGAAAGCCGGCCTGCCGCGCATCGAGTTTGCGGCTGCGTTCGACCGTGCCGATCAGCACGCCGCGACTGCTGCCGATTTCACCTGGGTCCAGGACCTCGGCATCGCCGGATTCCCAACGCTGTTGGCCGAACGTAGCGGGCAACTGGCGCTGCTGACCAATGGCTATCAACCCTTGAGTGAATTGTCGCCATTGCTCGGTCGTTGGCTGGAGCGCGCTGCCTGTGCATGACCTGCCCGATGACACGCCAGCTCCCAAGCGTGTCGATCGGCTGAGTTGGGCTGAAATCCGGCGGCTGGCCCTTCACCATAAAAAATCCCTGTGGATCGCCAATGGCGTGGCGGTGCTGGCCACCCTGTGCAGCGTGCCGATTCCGTTGCTGCTGCCGTTGCTGGTGGACGAAGTGCTGCTGGGGCATGGCGATTCCGCGCTGAAAATCATGAACCACGCGTTGCCGGAAGGCTGGCAGAAAGCGGCGGGCTACATCGGCCTGATGCTGCTGGTGACCTTGTTGCTGCGCTGCGGCGCCTTGCTGTTCAACGTGGTGCAGGCGAAGTTGTTCGCGGCGCTGGCCAAAGACATCGTGTATCGCATCCGCATACGGTTGATCGAACGGCTCAAGCGTATTTCCCTGGGCGAATACGAAAGCCTGGGCAGCGGCACGGTGACCACGCACCTGGTCACGGACCTGGACACGCTGGACAAATTTGTCGGCGAGACACTCAGTCGATTCCTCGTGGCGATGCTGACGCTGGTCGGCACTGCAAGCATTCTGATCTGGATGCACTGGAAGCTGGCGCTTTTGATCATGTTGTTCAATCCGCTGGTGATCTACGCCACGGTGCAACTGGGCAAGCGGGTCAAGCACCTGAAGAAGCTCGAGAATGACAGCACCTCGCGTTTCACCCAGGCCCTGACCGAAACCCTCGATTCGATCCAGGAAGTGCGTGCCGGCAACCGTCAGGGGTTTTTCCTCGGGCGTCTGGGGCAGCGGGCCCGGGAAGTGCGCGATTATGCGGTGACCTCACAGTGGAAGACCGATGCGTCGAACCGTGCCAGTGGCTTGCTGTTCCAGTTCGGCATCGATATTTTCCGCGCTGCGGCGATGCTCACCGTGTTGTTCTCCGACTTGTCCATCGGGCAGATGCTGGCGGTGTTCAGCTACCTGTGGTTCATGATCGGTCCGGTGGAGCAGTTACTCAATTTGCAATACGCCTATTACGCCGCCGGCGGTGCGCTGTCGCGGATCAACGAGTTGCTGGCACGCGACGATGAGCCGCAATACCCCGGCGGTGTCGATCCGTTTCAGGGGCGGGACACCGTGGGCATCGAAGTCCAGGGCTTGAGTTTCGGATACGGCGACGAGTTGGTGTTGAACCAGATGGACCTGTCCATCGCCCCCGGTGAAAAAGTGGCGATTGTCGGTGCCAGCGGTGGTGGCAAGAGCACCCTGGTGCAGTTGCTGCTGGGGTTGTACACGCCCCTTGCCGGGACCATCCGCTTCGGTGGCTCGACCCAGCAGGAGATCGGCCTGGAGACCGTGCGCGAAAACGTCGCCGTGGTCCTGCAACACCCCGCGCTGTTCAACGATACCGTGCGCGCCAATCTGACGATGGGCCGTCTGCGCAGCGACGAGGCCTGCTGGCAAGCGCTGGAGATTGCCCAGCTGAACCAAACGGTTCGAGAATTGCCTGATGGTCTGGACAGCATTGTCGGACGCTCTGGCGTGCGCTTGTCCGGTGGTCAGCGGCAACGGCTGGCGATTGCGCGGATGGTGCTGGCCGAACCCAAGGTGGTGATTCTCGACGAGGCCACCTCGGCGCTGGACGCTGCCACCGAATACAACCTGCACCTGGCGCTGGCGCGGTTCTTGAGCAACCGCACCACGCTGATCATTGCGCATCGGTTGTCGGCGGTGAAACAGGCTGATCGGGTGCTGGTGTTCGACGGCGGGCAAATTGCCGAGGATGGTGACCATCAGCAACTGATTGCCGAAGGTGGGTTGTACGCCAAGCTTTATGGCCATTTACAGCAGCATTAGTGACAGCCCGCGTCAGGTTTGCGGCAAGTGCATGCAAAATACGGGCGCTGGCTTGCCGGGATCGAATACGCACCCTAGTCTAGCTGTAGCGATCACGTTGGATGATGATCTGGCAGTGCTAATACAAGGGACCTCATGAAGCAAAAGCGGACTCTCGGAACCCCTAGGTTATTGGGCATCGTCTGGCCATTTATTGCCGTAGTGCTATTTCAAGCGCTGTTGGGCGGGGTCAGTCTCTATGTACTTTCGGCAGTTCGCGGCTATGTGGCCGGGGAGAGCCTGTGGTCCAAGGGCCAGAAGGACGCCATCTATTACCTCAATCTCTACGCGGACAGTCGCGACGAGGCCATTTTCCTCAAGTACCAGAACGCCATTGCCGTACCCCAGGGTGGTCACGAGTTGCGCGTGGCGCTGGATCACCAGCCACCGAATATCGAAGCCGCACGGGTGGCGATTCTCAAGGGTGGCAATCATCCCGACGACGTCTCCAGCGTGATCTGGCTGTACCTCAATTTCAGGCATTTCAGTTACCTTGAAAAAGCCATCGACCGCTGGACGGTGGGTGACGCGTATCTGGTGCAACTCGATAACGTCGCCCAAGAGATGCACCGGCGCATTACCGAAAATCAGGCGTCGGACGCCGACATCAAACGCTGGAAAGACCAGATTTTTGCAATCAACGATGGTGTGACGCCTGCCGCCACTGCCTTCAGCGATGCCTTGGGCGAGGGCTCGCGCTTGATTCTGCGCCTGCTGCTGGTCACGAACCTGGCCACGGCCCTGGGCTTGATTGCGTTAGCGTTGATGCGTACCCACAAACTGCTCAAACAGCGCCATGCCTTTGCCGAGGCCTTGCAGTTGGAGAAAGACCGGGCGCAGATCACCCTGCAATCCATTGGCGACGGGGTGATTACCACGGATGTCGACGGTGCGATCGCCTACATGAACCCGGCGGCCGAGGCGTTGACTCACTGGAAGGGCGAGCAGGCCATCGGCTTGCCGCTGGCGGCCTTGTTCAATCTGCTGGATGACAACGCTCAGGCTGACGGCTTTACCTTGATCGAGCACATATTGAGCGGTCAGCTCAGCGGCGCCAGCGAGCATTCCAAACTGATCCAGCGCCTCGACGGCAGCACCGTCTCGGTCACCCTGGTCGGGGCGCCGATCCGCAACGCCGACAAGGTCAGTGGCGCCGTGCTGGTGTTGCATGACATGACTCAGGAGCGCCAGTACATCGCCAATTTGTCCTGGCAGGCGACCCACGACGCCCTGACCGGGCTGGCCAATCGTCGCGAGTTCGAGTATCGCCTGGAGCAGGCGTTGCACAACCTGACCCGATACGCTGGGCGCCACGCCTTGATGTTCCTCGATCTGGACCAGTTCAAACTGGTCAACGATACCTGCGGCCACGCGGCGGGTGACGAACTGCTTCGGCATATCTGCGCGCTGTTGCAATCAGGCTTGCGCGAAGGTGACACGCTGGCCCGGCTGGGTGGCGACGAGTTCGGGATTTTGCTGGAAGACTGTCCGCCGGAAGCGGCCGAGAAAATTGCCGAGAGCCTGCGCCATACCGTGCAGAACCTGCACTTTGTGTGGAAAGGCCGGCCATTCGTCACAACGGTGAGCATCGGGATGGTTCATATCGCGCAAACCCCGACCACCCTCGAAGCCTCGCTGCGTGCTGCCGATATGGCCTGTTACATGGCCAAGGAAAAAGGGCGTAACCGTGTTCAGGTGTATAACGCCGATGATTCGGAACTGTCCCTGCGTTTCGGTGAGATGGCGTGGGTACAGCGCCTGCACATGGCCCTGGAAGAGGATCGCTTTTGCCTGTATTCCCAGGAAATCGCACCCCTTGGTCATACCGAACACGGCGGCGGGCATATAGAAATCCTGTTGCGTCTACATGATGAAGCCGGGCGCATGATATTACCGGACAGTTTTATTCCGGCTGCCGAACGTTATGGTCTGATGACCGCACTTGATCGTTGGGTGGTGCAGAACGTCTTTAAGATCATTGCCCAATGTATTGCCGAAGAGCGCAAAGGTCCTTTGGCCATGTGTGCGATTAATCTGTCAGGCACTACTATCGGAGATGACGCGTTTCTGGACTTCCTGAGGGAACAGTTTGTTGCATGGTCCATTCCACCTGAAATGATTTGTTTTGAAATTACAGAGACCAGTGCAATTTCCAATTTGGGAAGTGCAATTAGATTTATCAATGAACTCAAAGGTTTAGGTTGTCACTTTTCGTTGGATGACTTCTGCGCCGGTATGTCCTCATTCGCCTACTTGAAACATTTACCTGTAGACTTCTTGAAGATCGATGGAAGTTTCGTAAAGGATATGCTGGACGACCCGATTAACCGCGCCATGGTAGAAGTGATCAATCACATCGGCCATGTCATGGGTAAGCGCACGATTGCCGAGTTTGTAGAAACACCCCAGATCGAGCAGGCATTGCTGGAGATCGGGGTCGACTTCGCTCAAGGGTATGTCATTGAACGCCCGCATCTGTTTACCTGCGATAGTTTGCAAAGTCGTCCTGCCAGGCCTCAACCTTTGTTATTCAAGGCGCCCGGCACGTTCCGTTGAAATCTCTTGCTGATCCTAACAATCACAATCAAAAGGAGCCCGACAGTGATCGACACATTCAATCGAACCGGACCACTCATGGAAGCTGCAAGTTATCCCGCATGGGCGCAACAGCTCATCAAGGACTGCAGCGAGAGTAAGCGCCGGGTTGTCGAACACGAACTGTATCAGCGCATGCGAGACAATAAGCTCGGCGCAAAAACCATGCGGCAGTACCTTATTGGTGGCTGGCCCGTCGTTGAACAGTTCGCGTTATATATGGCACAAAACCTGACCAAGACTCGTTTTGCCCGCCACCCCGGTGAAGACATGGCGCGTCGTTGGTTGATGCGTAACATTCGTGTCGAACTTAACCATGCCGATTACTGGGTTAACTGGAGTCGGGCCCATGGGGTCAGCCTGGAAGACTTGCAGGCCCAACACGTTGCACCTGAACTTCACGCCTTGAGCCACTGGTGCTGGCACACCAGTTCGGCGGATTCGCTGATTGTCGCCATTGCCGCGACCAACTACGCCATCGAAGGGGCGACCGGAGAGTGGTCGGCATTGGTCTGTTCCAATGGTGTCTATGCGGCCGCGTTCCCGGAGGAAGATCGCAAGCGGGCCATGAAGTGGTTGAAGATGCACGCTCAGTACGATGATGCCCATCCCTGGGAAGCGCTTGAAATCATCTGCACATTGGCGGGCATGAACCCGAGCAAATCCCTGCAAGTGGAATTGCGCCAGGCGGTCTGCAAGAGTTACGACTACATGCACCTGTTCCTGGAGCGCTGCATGCAGTTGGAACACTCTGAAAAGGCGCCGGTCGCGCGTGAGCGCATGGCATTGGCCGAAAGCTGATCCATAGGTATTACAGGCAAAAAAATGTGAGGAGCGGCGGTGCGGCGATCCGAGTTGCTCGCCGCACCGCCACTCCCACATTAGTTATGTGGCTCAGCTGAAGGATTAACCCGCCATGGCCAACCGGTTACGCCCTTCGCGCTTGGCGACATACAGCGCGCTGTCGGCCCGACGCAACAAACTATCGGCCGATTCGCCGGGCAGCAGGGTCGAGCAACCCAGGCTGACCGTCAGCTCGATCTGATTGCCATCGGCTTTGTAACTCTGCGCCTGTGCCGCAAACCGCAGTCTTTCGCCGACCATGGCGGCGGCTTCCCGACTGGTGTTGGACAGGAGGATCAGGAACTCTTCGCCACCAAAACGGAACACCATGTCCACGTTGCGTAGCTGGTTCTTGATCGAGGCTGCGACGCTCTTGAGTACGTCATCGCCCGCACTGTGGCCGAAATTATCGTTAACGTTTTTGAAGTGATCGATGTCCAGCATGAGCAGTGACAACGGCATCAAGTGGCGCCGCGACATCTCGATTTCACGCTCTAAGGTCTGATCCATGGCGATGCGGTTGCCGGTATCGGTCAGCGGATCGCGCAGTGCACTTTGCGTCGCCGCGCGGTAGAGCAGGGCGTTACGCATCGGGAACAGGAGCGTGGACAGCAGCGATTCCAGATTGCTTTGTTCGTGGTCGCTGAATCGCTGATTGCGGCGAAACACCAGTTCACCCAGGTTCTCGCCTTCATGGCTGAGGCTGTAAGTGACGGAATGGTGGCCGCGATGCCCGAATTCCAGACGCAAGTCGCTGGCCGAGTGCTGATAAGTCAGCGCATCCAGCGGCACCAGGCGTTGAATCTCGCGGAAGAAAAGTCCGAGAATGCGTTGTGGCTCAAGACTGGTCTGCAGTTGCTGGCCAAGTTGCTGGCGCACTTGTGCAAGGCTGAATGGCCGCTCCAGAATGGGAGGTTGCTGACCAAAGCCCAGGCGTTGCAATTTGGCGCTGTCGAAGTCAATTGCGTTGGTCTGGGATGGTGATTTCATATGGCGTGAGCCCCTAAGCAGTAAGGCTGTCTTACAGGCTGGGTGAGAGCGGCTTTGGGCTGCGCGTCATACTGGTCCATCAGTCCCGTAGGACATTTGGCGCAAGTTTAGTCCGCTTTGCCGAATATAAGTAACCTATCGACTGAGGCGTCCGCCCGATTGCTTTCACACGGCGTGTCTGAGCAAAATTAGAGCGAAAGTCATGCCAATGAGTTCCTTTGAATAAAAATCCTTGAAAATCAACAAGTTGAAGGATTTATGAAGGGTTTCAGGCAGAAAGAGCGGCGGCGTATTGACTTAAACCACTGCACTTGCGGGGTGCTTTCAGGGCCGCGCCGGGAACCCGGCGCGGTACAAAAAGCGACGTGCGGTTGTTACTGTGCGTTGAAAGCCTGGCCGTTGATGCCCGTGCTGTCCGGACCCATCAAGTAAAGGTAGACCGGCATGATCTCCTCGGGCGTAGGGTTGTTCAGCGGATTTTCACCCGGGTATGCCTGGGCGCGCATGCTGGTGCGGGTAGCGCCCGGGTTGATGCTGTTGGAGCGCACCGGCGCCACGGTGTCGACTTCGTCGGCCAGGGTTTGCATCAGGCCTTCGGTGGCAAACTTGGACACGCCATAAGCGCCCCAGTACGCGCGACCCTTACGACCGACGCTGCTGGAGGTGAACACCACCGAAGCGTCCTGAGACAGCTTGAGCAGCGGCAGCAAGGTGCTGGTGAGCATGAACATGGCATTGACGTTGACGTGCATGACGCGCATGAAGTTCTCGCCGGACAGCTGCTCGATCGGCGTGCGCGGACCAATGATCGACGCGTTATGCAGCAAACCGTCGAGGTGGCCGAACTCTGTTTCGATCATCGCGGCCAGCTCATCGTATTGATGAGGCAACGCGGTTTCCAGGTTGAACGGTATCACCGCAGGCTGTGGATGCCCGGCGGCTTCGATTTCGTCATAGACCTGAGTCAGATTGGCTTCGGTCTTGCCCAGCAGCAGTACGGTTGCACCATGGGCTGCGTAGGTTTTCGCCGCCGCAGCGCCAATGCCGCGACCTGCGCCGGTAACCAGGATGACCCGGTCCTTGAGCAATTCAGGGCGGGCGGAATAATCAAACATAAGAAACCTCACAACAATTCAACACAAAGGCGGCACCGAACCAGTGGCGAGGGAGCTTGCTCGCGTTCGACTGCAAAGCAGTCGTAAATCACCAGATACGGTGTGCCTGACAGAATGCGTTTGTAGATAGAGGAGGCGCTTCGCGCCCCAGCGGGAGCAAGCTCCCGCGCCACAAAATCTGCGGTACTCAGCAGCTGCAAAGAGCGCTATCGAGCACCTTGCGCAACTCAAGCGGATGATCCACCACCACATCCGCCCCCCAATGCCGCGGGTTGTCGTCCGGGTGAATGTAGCCGTAGGTCACGGCAGCCGTTTTGGTGCCGGCATCACGACCGGATTCGATATCGCGCAGGTCATCGCCCACAAACAGCACGCTGGCCGGGTCCAGGTCGAGCATCTTGCACGCCAGGATCAATGGCTCAGGGTCCGGCTTGCTGTTCTTGACATGGTCCGGGCAGATCAGCAGCGCCGAGCGCTCGGCCAGGCCAAGCTGCTGCATGATCGGCTCGGCGAAGCGCAGCGGCTTGTTAGTGACCACGCCCCAGATCAGGTTGGCTTTCTCAATGTCGACCAGCAGTTCGGCCATGCCGTCGAAGAGTTTGCTGTGAACCGCGCAACCGGTAAGGTAGCGCTCCAGAAACTCCAGGCGTAATTCCTCGAAACCCGGTGATTCCGGGTCCATGGAGAAGGTCACGGCGACCATCGCCTTGGCCCCGCCGGAAATCTCGTCGCGGATGTGCTTGTCGTTCATCGGCGGCAAGCCGCGATCAGCGCGCATTGCCTGGCAGATGGCGATGAAGTCCGGCGCGGTGTCGAGCAGCGTGCCGTCCATGTCGAAAAGGACTGCTCTGATACGCATCGGCTTACTCCTCGCGCAGGGTCTGGATCATGTAGTTGACGTCCACATCGGCAGCCAGTTTGTAGTGCTTGGTCAGCGGGTTGTACGTCAGCCCGATGATGTCCTTGACGGTCAGGCCGGCCATGCGGCTCCAGGCGCCCAGTTCGGAAGGACGGATGAATTTCTTGAAGTCGTGAGTGCCTCGTGGCAGCAGCTTCATGATGTATTCGGCACCGATGATGGCGAACAGATACGCCTTCGGATTGCGGTTGATGGTGGAGAAGAACACCTGGCCGCCCGGTTTGACCATTTTGAAGCAGGCGCGGATCACCGAGGACGGATCCGGCACGTGCTCCAGCATTTCCAGGCAGGTGACCACGTCGAACTGCTCAGGCATTTCCTCGGCCAGCGCTTCGGCGGTGATCTGCCGGTACTCGACGCTCACGCCGGATTCCAGCTGATGCAATTGCGCGACCGCCAGCGGCGCTTCGCCCATGTCGATGCCCATGACGGTGGCGCCGCGCTGAGCCATGGCTTCGCTGAGGATGCCGCCACCGCAGCCCACATCGAGGACTTTCTTGCCGGCCAGGTTGACCCGTTCGTCAATCCAGTTGACCCGCAGCGGGTTGATGTCGTGCAGCGGTTTGAACTCGCTTTCGCGGTCCCACCAGCGATGGGCCAGGGCTTCGAATTTGGCGATTTCGGCGTAGTCGACATTGCTCATGGTTTAAGTCCTCTAAAACTTGAAAAATCCTGTTGCCCCGGAAGTCAGTCCGGGGAGGCTTACTGTTCGGTGTGGCCGCTGATGCGTTGACCCCAGGCCTTGGCGGTGGCGCAGAGCTGCTCCTCGTCCAGGCGAGTCAGGCGACGGTCGTCGAGCAATTGTTTGCCGGCGACCCACAGGTGTTTCACGCAGTCGCGGCCGGTGGCGTATATAAGCTGCGAAACCGGATCGTAGATCGGTTGCTGCGCCAGGCCCGACAGGTCGAACGCGACGATGTCCGCGGCTTTGCCAACTTCCAGCGAACCGGTTTCAGTCTCGATTCCCAGCGCACGGGCGCCATTGAGGGTGGCCATGCGCAGCGCGCGATGGGCGTCCAGCGCGGTGGCCGAGCCAGCGACAGCCTTGGCCAGCAGCGCGGCAGTGCGGGTTTCGCCGAGCAAGTCGAGGTCGTTGTTGCTGGCCGCGCCATCGGTACCGATGGCGACATTGACGCCAGCCTGCCAAAGACGCTCGACCGGGCAGAAGCCGCTCGCCAGCTTGAGATTGGACTCCGGGCAATGAATCACATTGGTGTTGCTTTCTACCAGCAGCACCAGGTCTTCATCGCTGATCTGGGTCATGTGCACGGCCTGGAAGCGCGGGCCGAGCAATCCCAGGCGGCCGAGTCGGGCCAGGGGGCGCTCGCCGCGCTGCTCGACCGATTGCTGCACTTCGAACGCGGTTTCATGGACGTGCATGTGAATCGAGGCGTCCAGTTCTTCGGCGATCACCCGGATTTTCTCCAGGTTTTCGTCGCCCACGGTGTAGGGCGCATGGGGGCCGAACGTGACTTTGATCCGCTCGTGGTGCTTGAGATCGCCGAACAATTCGACGCCCTGACGAATGGCCTCGTCCGCCGTGCTGGCCCCTGGAATCGGGAAATCGAGGATCGGAATGGCGATTTGTGCGCGTATGCCACTGTTATGGACACGTTCGCTGGCAACCTTCGGGAAGAAATACATGTCAGAGAAACAGGTGATGCCACCTTTGATCTGCTCGGCGATCGCCAGGTCGGTGCCATCGCGTACAAAATCTTCGTCGACCCACTTGGCTTCGGCGGGCCAGATGTGGTTTTCCAGCCAGGTCATCAGCGGCAGATCGTCCGCCAGGCCCCGGAACAGTGTCATCGCCGCATGCCCGTGGGCATTGATCAGGCCGGGGCTGAGCAACATGTCCGGCAACTCACGAACTTCGGTTGCGTTAAGCTTCAGCGCAGCCGCTCGTGGGCCGATAAACACGATGCGTCCATCGCGAATGCCCAGGCCGTGCTCTTTGAGGACAACACCAGCGGGTTCGACGGGTACCAGCCAGGTCGGCAGCAATAACAGGTCGAGCGCAGCGGCAGTGTTCGGCATCGAGGGTCGGTTCCAGTGCTTTTGTAAAGGATGGCGAAGTATACCCGAGCGTCTTCGCGGGGGGATCGCTATAATCGGCGGCTTTTGTTCATGAGTGCGGGGTGTGGGATGCGCGATCGACTGTTGGCTGCGGAGAAGGTGAAGGCCATCGATTGGCGTGATGGCGCCCTGTACCTGCTGGATCAGCGTATTTTGCCGTTCGAGGAAACGTGGATCCCCTGCACCAGCGCCGCAAGCGTGGCCGAGGCCATTCGCTCGATGGTGGTGCGCGGCGCGCCGGCCATTGGCATCAGTGCGGCCTATGCGATGGTGCTGTCGGCCCGCGCTCGCATAGCTGAGGGTGGTGACTGGCAGGCCGAGTGGGAAGAGGATTACGCATTGCTGGCTGATTCCCGTCCAACGGCGGTGAATCTGTTCTGGGCCTTGGGGCGCATGCGTGACCGCCTGGATCGTCTCAAGGGCGATGCGGATCCTCTCGCGGCGCTGGAGGCGGAAGCCATCGCCATTCATGAAAGCGATCGCGAAGCCAACCTGACCATGGCGCAACTGGGTGTGGACCTGATCCGCAAGCACCAGGGCAACGCGCAGGCGATCCTGACCCACTGCAATACCGGCGCACTGGCCACCGGCGGTTTCGGCACCGCGTTGGGGGTGATTCGCGGGGCCTTTATCGAAGGCATGGTCGAGCGCGTCTACGCCGACGAAACCCGCCCATGGTTGCAAGGTTCGCGATTGACCGCCTGGGAATTGGCCAATGAAGGCATTCCCGTGACCGTCAACGCCGACTCCGCCGCCGCGCACATCATGAAAACCAAGGGTGTGACCTGGGTGATTGTCGGCGCAGACCGGATCACCGCCAATGGCGATGTGGCCAACAAGATCGGCACGTATCAGCTGGCAGTCAACGCCATGCACCACGGCGTGCGCTTCATGGTGGTGGCGCCGAGTTCGACCATCGACATGAACCTGGCCAGCGGCGACGAGATTCCTATCGAAGAGCGCGATGGTCGCGAGTTGCTGGAAGTCGGCGGCAAGCGGGTCGGGGCGGAGGTTGATGCGTTCAACCCGGTGTTCGACGTGACCCCGGCGGACCTGATCGATGCGATCGTCACCGAGAAAGGCATCGTCGAGCGCCCGGACACGGCGAAAATGGCGCTGTTGATGTGCCGCAAGCGTCTGCATTGAGAGCGTCCGGCGCCTTGTAAATCGACATCGCCAGCAGGCTGGCTCTCACAGGTTTTTTGATCGACACCGATCCTGTGGGAGCCAGCCTGCTAGCGATGAGGCCCTAAAAGTCAACAAACATCCGTAAATCAGATGCCAATTCTGCATTCGGAGCGGCTCTAAGCCTCTCTCGTCCCCTTTCAGCCTGCCACCAGTCAACTAACTACACTCCATGCGCATCTGGGGGATAGGTGCGTGGCGGCTCTTGTGATAACATCCGGCGTTTTCCGAGGCAGTCCCGCGGGGTTGTCTTTACTGCGCAAATCCATGGTTCAACTTGTTGATTTGTCGTAAGTCGGTGCATGGCACTCAGCCTGCAGCGGCGAGCTTCGTTCGTCCCATATGGATGTGACGAAGTTTCACCAGAAAAAGGAATCGAGCTTCTCATGGGCGAACTGGCCAAAGAAATCCTCCCGGTCAATATCGAAGACGAGCTGAAGCAGTCCTACCTCGACTACGCGATGAGCGTAATCGTCGGGCGGGCCTTGCCGGATGCGCGCGATGGCTTGAAGCCCGTGCACCGGCGTGTGCTGTTCGCGATGAGCGAGCTGGGCAACGACTTCAACAAGCCGTACAAGAAATCTGCCCGTGTTGTCGGTGACGTGATCGGTAAGTATCACCCGCACGGTGATACCGCGGTGTACGACACCATCGTCCGCATGGCGCAGCCATTCTCGCTGCGCTACCTGCTGGTAGACGGGCAGGGCAACTTCGGTTCGGTGGACGGCGACAACGCCGCCGCCATGCGATACACCGAAGTGCGCATGACCAAGCTGGCGCACGAGCTGCTGGCTGACCTGCACAAAGAAACCGTGGACTGGGTGCCGAACTACGACGGCACCGAAATGATTCCGGCGGTCATGCCGACCCGTATTCCCAACCTGTTGGTCAACGGCTCCAGCGGTATCGCCGTGGGCATGGCGACCAACATCCCGCCGCACAACCTCGGTGAAGTCATCGACGGTTGCCTGGCGCTCATCGACAACCCTGAGTTGACCATCGATGAGCTGATGCAATACATCCCCGGTCCGGACTTCCCGACCGCCGCGATCATCAACGGTCGCGCCGGCATCATCGAAGCCTACCGCACCGGTCGTGGCCGCATTTACATGCGCGCCCGCTCGATCATTGAAGACATCGACAAGGTCGGTGGCCGTCAGCAGATCGTCATCACCGAACTCCCTTACCAGTTGAACAAGGCCCGTCTGATCGAGAAGATCGCCGAGCTGGTAAAAGAGAAGAAGCTCGAAGGCATCACCGAACTGCGCGACGAGTCCGACAAGGACGGTATGCGCGTCGTGATCGAGCTGCGTCGTGGCGAAGTGCCTGAGGTGATCCTCAACAACCTCTACGCCCAGACCCAGCTGCAAGCCGTTTTCGGTATCAACATCGTCGCGCTGATCGACGGCCGTCCGCGGATCCTGAACCTCAAGGACCTGCTGGAAGCCTTCGTTCGTCACCGTCGCGAAGTCGTTACCCGTCGTACCGTGTTCGAACTGCGTAAAGCGCGCGAACGTGGCCACATCCTGGAAGGTCAAGCGGTTGCCCTGTCGAACATCGACCCGGTCATCGCCCTGATCAAGGCTTCGCCAACGCCGTCGGAAGCCAAGGAAGCGCTGATCAAGACTGCGTGGGAATCCTCCGCCGTGGTCGCGATGGTTGAGCGCGCCGGTGCCGATTCGTGCCGTCCAGAGACCCTGGATCCGCAATACGGTCTGCGCGAAGGCAAGTACTTCCTGTCGCCGGAACAGGCACAAGCCATTCTGGAACTGCGTCTGCACCGTCTGACCGGCCTGGAACACGAAAAGCTGCTGGCCGAGTATCAAGAGATCCTCAACCAGATCGGCGAGCTGATCCGCATCCTCAGCAGCGCCACGCGCCTGATGGAAGTGATCCGCGAAGAGCTGGAAGTGATCCGCGCCGAATACGGCGACGTGCGCCGCACCGAGATTCTCGATGCCCGTCTCGACCTGACCCTGGGTGACATGATCCCGGAAGAAGAGCGCGTCGTGACCATTTCCCACGGTGGCTATGCCAAGACCCAGCCATTGGCTGCGTACCAGGCTCAGCGTCGTGGCGGTAAAGGCAAATCGGCTACCGGCGTGAAGGATGAGGACTACATCGCTCACCTGCTGGTCGCCAACAGCCACACCACGCTGCTGCTGTTCTCCAGCAAAGGTAAAGTGTACTGGCTGAAAACCTACGAAATCCCTGAAGCGTCCCGTGCGGCCCGTGGTCGTCCGTTGGTCAACCTGCTGCCGCTGGACAGTGATGAATACATCACCACCATGCTGCCGGTCGACGAATACACCGAAGGTCACTTCATCTTCATGGCCACTGCCAAAGGCACCGTGAAGAAGACCCCGCTCGAATCCTTCAGCCGTCAACGCAGCGTCGGTCTGATCGCGCTGGAGCTGGACGAAGGTGACGTACTGATTTCAGCTTCCATTACCGATGGCAGCCGCGAAGTCATGCTGTTCTCCGACGGCGGCAAGGTCACTCGCTTCAAGGAAACCGACGTTCGCGCCATGGGCCGTACCGCTCGCGGTGTCCGCGGCATGCGTCTGCCGGAAGGTCAGAAGCTGATTTCCATGCTGATTCCGGAAGAAGGCAGCCAGATCCTCACCGCTTCGGCCCGTGGTTTCGGCAAGCGCACGGCGATCACCGAGTTCCCTGAGTACAAACGTGGCGGTCAGGGCGTTATCGCCATGGTCAGCAACGACCGTAACGGCCGCTTGGTCGGTGCAGTCCAGGTGCTCGACGGCGAGGAAATCATGCTGATTTCCGACCAGGGCACCCTGGTGCGTACCCGCGTCGACGAAGTGTCCAGTCTGGGGCGTAACACCCAAGGCGTGACCCTGATCAAACTGGCCAGTGATGAAACGCTGGTCGGTCTGGAGCGGGTGCAGGAGCCGTCGGAAGTCGAAGGCGAAGAGCTGGAAGGTGAAGAGGGGGCGGTGTTCGACGGCGAGGTCGTGATCGACGACGTGGTTGAAGATCAGCAACTCGACGCCGCTGCTGACGAAGAGCCACAAGAGTAAGTGGACAAACAGGGGGCGGATGAAAATTCGCCCCCTTGTTGTTTGTCCCGTATGAAAATATCGACACCCATGGAGTCCCTTGTAGGAGTGAGCCTGCTCGCGATGCAGGCGCCGCGGTATGTCTGACACATCGCGGTGATGCAATCGCGAGCAGGCTCACTCCTACAAAAGCTGTGCTTCAGCAGGGACTCTGTGTCGATTGATGTTGTGATTTATTGCGTGATTACCACCAAATCAGAGCGAGATTGGATGTGAGCAAGAGAGCCTATAACTTCTGTGCCGGTCCTGCGGCACTTCCCGAAGCTGTCCTGCAGCGCGCCCAGGGTGAACTCCTTGATTGGCACGGCAAGGGCCTGTCGGTCATGGAGATGAGCCATCGCAGTGATGAGTTCGTGTCCATCGCCACCAAGGCCGAGCAGGATCTGCGTGATCTGCTGAATATCCCCTCGAACTATAAAGTGCTGTTTCTGCAAGGTGGCGCCAGCCAGCAATTTGCTCAGATTCCTCTGAACCTGTTGCCGGAAAGCGGCACCGCCGACTATATCGACACCGGTATCTGGTCGCAGAAAGCCATCGAAGAAGCCTCGCGCTACGGTCGCGTCAACGTTGCCGCTACTGCCAAGCCTTATGACTATTTCGCCATTCCCGGTCAGAACGAGTGGAGCCTGTCGAAAGACGCGGCCTACGTTCACTACGCACCGAACGAAACCATTGGCGGCCTGGAATTCAGTTGGGTCCCGGAAACTGGCGACGTTCCGCTGGTGGCCGACATGTCTTCGGACATTCTCTCGCGCCCAATCGATGTTTCGCGCTTCGGCATGATCTACGCCGGCGCGCAGAAAAACATCGGCCCGAGCGGCATTGTCGTGAACATCATTCGCGAAGACCTGTTGGGTCATGCCCGTTCCCTGTGCCCGACCATGCTCAACTACAAGGTCGCGGCCGATAACGGCTCGATGTACAACACCCCGCCTACCCTGGCCTGGTATCTGTCCGGTCTGGTGTTCGAGTGGCTGAAAGAGCAGGGTGGTGTTGAAGCTATCGGCAAGCTCAACGAAGTGAAGCAGCGCACGCTGTACGACTTCATTGACGCCAGCGGCTTGTACAGCAACCCGATCAACAAGTCGGATCGCTCGTGGATGAATGTTCCGTTCCGCCTGGCTGACGACCGTCTCGACAAGCCATTCCTGGCCGGTGCCGACGAACGTGGCCTGTTGAACCTCAAGGGTCACCGTTCCGTGGGCGGCATGCGTGCCTCCATCTATAACGCCGTCGACATCGTTGCGGTCAACGCACTGATTTCGTACATGGCAGAGTTCGAGAAGGAACACGGCTAATGTCTGAGCAAGAACTCAAGGCACTGCGCGTTCGCATTGATGCCCTGGACGCCAAAGTCCTGGAGCTGATCAGTGAGCGTGCACGCTGCGCCCAGGAAGTTGCGCGAGTAAAGATGGCCTCGCTGGCCGAAGGCGAAGTGCCGGTGTTCTATCGTCCTGAGCGTGAAGCTCAGGTGCTCAAGCGCGTAATGGAGCGCAATCAGGGGCCGCTGGGCAACGAAGAGATGGCGCGTTTGTTCCGCGAAATCATGTCGTCGTGCCTGGCCCTCGAACAGCCGCTGAAAGTGGCGTACCTAGGCCCTGAAGGCACCTTCACTCAAGCCGCCGCCATGAAGCATTTCGGCCACGCGGTGATCAGCAAGCCGATGGCGGCGATCGACGAAGTGTTCCGCGAAGTGGCGGCCGGTGCGGTGAATTTTGGCGTGGTCCCGGTGGAAAACTCCACCGAAGGCGCGGTCAACCACACCCTCGACAGCTTCCTCGAACACGACATGGTCATCTGTGGCGAAGTCGAGCTGCGGATTCACCATCACCTGTTGGTGGGTGAAAACACCAAGACCGACAGCATCAGCCGCATCTACTCCCACGCCCAGTCCCTGGCCCAGTGCCGCAAGTGGCTGGACGCGCACTACCCGAATGTCGAGCGCGTGGCTGTGTCGAGTAATGCCGAAGCAGCCAAGCGGGTCAAGGGTGAGTGGAACTCGGCGGCGATTGCCGGCGACATGGCCGCCAGCTTGTACGGGCTGACCCGCCTGGCCGAGAAAATCGAGGATCGCCCGGACAACTCCACGCGCTTCCTGATGATCGGCAGCCAGGAAGTACCGCCGACCGGCGACGACAAGACGTCGATCATCGTCTCCATGAGCAACAAGCCCGGTGCGCTTCATGAGTTGCTGGTGCCGTTCCACGACAACGGTATCGACCTGACGCGAATCGAGACCCGTCCGTCGCGCAGCGGTAAATGGACCTACGTGTTCTTCATCGACTTCGTCGGCCACCACCGTGATCCGTTGATCAAAGGTGTACTGGAAAAGATCAGTCAGGAAGCAGTAGCACTCAAAGTGCTGGGTTCTTACCCGAAAGCAGTTCTCTAAGGGGTAGCAAATGAGTGGCAACTTCCTCGCTCTGGCGCAGCCGGGCGTGCAACAACTTTCGCCTTACGTTCCGGGCAAACCCGTGGACGAACTGGCGCGTGAGCTGAACATCGATCCAGCCAGAATCATCAAGCTGGCCAGCAATGAAAACCCGTTGGGCGCCAGTCCAAAGGCGCTGGCAGCCATTCGCGACGAACTGGCCGAGCTGACCCGCTATCCGGACGGCAACGGTTTTGCGCTCAAGACCCTGCTGGCCGAGCAGTGCCGCGTCGAGCTGAATCAGGTGACGCTGGGCAACGGTTCCAATGACATTCTGGAACTGGTGGCGCGTGCGTACCTGGCGCCCGGCCTGAACGCGGTGTTCAGTGAGCATGCGTTTGCTGTTTACCCGATCGCCACGCAAGCCGTCGGCGCGACGGCCAAAGTGGTCCCGGCCAAAGACTGGGGCCATGACCTGCCGGCCATGCTGGCTGCGATCGATGCCGATACTCGTGTGGTATTCATCGCCAACCCGAACAACCCGACCGGGACCTGGTTCGGTGCCGAGGCGCTGGACGAGTTCCTGCAGGACGTGCCGGAGCATGTGCTGGTGGTGCTGGACGAGGCGTACATCGAATACGCCGAGGGCAGCGACTTGCCGGATGGCCTGGACTTCCTGGCGGCGTACCCGAATCTGCTGGTTTCGCGCACGTTCTCCAAGGCTTATGGCCTGGCGGCACTGCGGGTCGGTTATGGCTTGTCCACTGCGGTGGTTGCCGATGTGCTGAATCGCGTGCGTCAGCCGTTCAACGTTAACAGCCTGGCCCTGGCCGCTGCGTGCGCTGCATTGCAAGATGCCGATTACCTGGCTGAAAGCCGTCGCCTGAACGAAGCCGGCATGCAGCAGCTGGAAACGGGGTTTCGTGAGCTGGGGCTGAGCTGGATTCCTTCCAAGGGCAACTTCATCTGCGTCGATATGGGGCAGGTGGCTGCGCCGATCTTCCAGGGGTTGCTGCGCGAAGGCGTGATCGTGCGTCCGGTGGCCAACTACGGCATGCCGAACCACCTGCGCATCACCATCGGTTTGCCCGCGGAAAACAGCCGCTTCCTTGAGGCGCTGACCAAGGTTCTGGCTCGTGGTTGATGTCACTGCACTGCAACCTGCTGGCCCTATGATCGGTCGCCTGGTGGTGGTCGGCCTGGGGTTGATCGGCGGTTCGTTTGCCAAGGGGTTGCGCGAAAGTGGCCTGTGCCGCGAAGTGGTCGGGGTCGATCTCGACCCGCAGTCGCGCAAGCTCGCGGTTGAGTTGGGCGTAGTGGATCGCTGCGAAGAAGACCTGGCGATTGCTTGTCAGGGCGCGGATGTGATCCAGCTCGCCGTGCCGATCCTTGCCATGGAAAAAATGCTTGGCCGCTTGGCCCGCATGGACCTGGGGCAGGCGATTCTGACCGATGTTGGCAGCGCCAAAGGCAATGTGGTGCGTGCCGCGACCGAAGCGTTTGGCGGCATGCCGTCGCGTTTTGTGCCGGGCCATCCGATTGCCGGTTCCGAGCAGAGCGGGGTGGAAGCCTCCAATGCCGAGCTGTTCCGTCGCCATAAAGTGATTTTGACACCGCTGGATCAGACCGATCCGGCCGCGTTGGCAGTGGTCGACCGTTTGTGGCGTGAATTGGGCGCCGATGTCGAGCACATGCAGGTCGAGCGTCACGACGAAGTGTTGGCGGCAACCAGCCATTTGCCACACTTGCTGGCGTTCGGTCTGGTCGATTCACTGGCCAAACGCAATGAAAACCTTGAGATCTTCCGTTACGCTGCGGGCGGTTTTCGCGATTTCACAAGAATCGCGGGGAGCGACCCGGTCATGTGGCACGACATCTTCCTCGCCAACCGCGAAGCTGTCCTGCGCACACTTGATACATTTCGCAGCGACCTCGACGCCTTGCGCGACGCGGTCGATGCAGGGGATGGGCACCAATTGTTGGGCGTATTCACTCGCGCCCGGGTTGCCCGCGAACATTTCAGTAAAATCCTGGCCCGCCGGGCTTATGTGGACGCTATGAACTCCAACGACCTGATTTTCCTGGCTCAACCTGGTGGCCGCCTGACTGGGCGGATTCGTGTACCGGGCGATAAATCGATTTCCCACCGTTCGATCATGCTCGGCTCCCTGGCCGAAGGCGTCACCGAAGTCGAAGGCTTCCTCGAGGGCGAAGACGCCCTGGCGACCTTGCAAGCCTTCCGCGACATGGGCGTCGTGATCGAAGGTCCGCACCACGGTCGCGTGACCATTCACGGCGTCGGCCTGCATGGCTTGAAGCCTGCGCCGGGCCCGATCTATCTGGGCAACTCCGGCACCTCGATGCGTCTGCTGTCGGGCCTGCTGGCTGCGCAGGACTTCGATAGCACCCTGACCGGTGACGCCTCGCTGTCCAAGCGCCCGATGAATCGCGTGGCCAATCCGCTGCGTGAAATGGGCGCCGTGATCGAGACCGCCGCTGAAGGTCGTCCACCGATGACCATTCGTGGCGGCAACAAGCTCAAGGGCCTGACTTACACCATGCCGATGGCCAGCGCCCAGGTGAAATCCTGCCTGCTGCTGGCCGGCCTGTACGCCGAAGGCAAGACCACCGTCACCGAGCCGGCTCCGACCCGCGACCACACCGAGCGCATGCTGCGCGGCTTTGGCTATCCGGTCACTGTTAACGGTGCGACCGCTTCGGTTGAGTCCGGCCACAAGCTGACTGCGACCCACATTGAAGTGCCGGGCGACATCTCGTCTTCCGCGTTCTTCCTGGTGGCGGCATCGATCGCCGAAGGTTCGGAGCTGGTGCTCGAGCACGTCGGCATCAACCCGACCCGTACCGGCGTGATCGACATCCTGCGTCTGATGGGCGCTGATATCACCCTGGAAAACCAGCGTGAAGTCGGCGGCGAGCCGGTGGCGGATCTGCGCGTACGGGCAGCTAAACTCAAGGGTATCGAGATTCCCGAAGCGCTGGTTCCACTGGCCATCGACGAATTCCCGGTGCTGTTCGTGGCTGCGGCCTGTGCCGAAGGGCGCACCGTGTTGCGTGGCGCCGAAGAGCTGCGAGTCAAGGAGTCGGACCGTATCCAGGTCATGGCGGATGGCTTGCTGGCGCTGGGCGTCAAATGCGAACCGACCCCGGACGGCATCATCATCGACGGCGGCCTGATAGGCGGCGGCGAAGTGCACGGTCACGGCGATCACCGGATTGCCATGGCGTTCAGCGTAGCTTCGCTGCGCGCCACCGCACCGATTCGCATCCATGACTGTGCCAACGTCGCAACCTCGTTCCCGAACTTCCTTGCGCTTTGTGCGCAGGTCGGCATTCGTGTTGCACAAGAGGCTCAGTCGTGAAAATCATCGCACCGGTCATCACCATCGATGGGCCAAGCGGCTCTGGCAAAGGCACGGTCGCCGGGATACTGGCCAAGCGTCTGGGCTGGAATTTGCTGGATTCCGGTGCGCTTTACCGTCTGTTGGCGTTCGCTGCGCATAACCACGGCGTTGACCTGACGAATGAAGAACTGCTGAAAAAGCTTGCCGCTCATCTGGATGTGCAGTTCATTGCGGCGACCGAAGGTCAACTGCAGCGCATCATTCTGGAGGGTGACGAAGTCAGCGATGTCATCCGTACGGAAAGCGTCGGCTCGGGTGCGTCCCAGGTAGCTGCATTGCCCGCGGTACGCGAGGCGCTGCTTCAGCGTCAGCGGGCGTTTCAGGAATCGCCGGGGTTGGTCGCCGATGGGCGCGACATGGGCACGGTGGTTTTTCCGGACGCGCCGCTGAAGATATTCCTCACTGCCAGTGCCGAGGAGCGTGCGCGCCGTCGATACTTGCAGTTGAAGGGCAAAGTCGATGGTGTTAGTCTGTCGAGTCTGCTAGATGAGATCCGTGCACGCGATGAGCGTGACACCCAGCGAGCGGTAGCCCCGCTCAAGCCGGCGGCTGACGCCATACAGCTGGATTCCACGGAGTTATCCATCGATCAGGTGCTGGAACGCATCATGAGCGAGATCGCCATTCGCGATATCGCCGGGTGACCAAGAAGCTCTGCAGGGGACCAGTCATAGTCTTGCAGTGCTTCTTTAAATGAACATAACCCACGTCGTCTGGGATGTGGAGATGGGCGTATCCTTCGCCCTTATTCAACAGGAATTAAAATGAGCGAAAGCTTTGCGGAACTCTTTGAAGAAAGCCTAAAAACCCTGAACCTTCAGGCAGGCTCCATCATCACCGGTGTTATCGTTGATATCGATTACCAAGCTCGCTGGGTAACCGTTCACGCTGGCCTGAAGTCTGAAGCACTCATCCCGCTTGAGCAGTTCTACAACGATGCTGGCGAACTGACTATCAACGTCGGTGACGAAGTTCACGTTGCTCTGGACTCGGTTGAAGACGGCTTTGGTGAAACCAAGCTGTCCCGTGAAAAAGCCAAGCGCGCTGAATGCTGGATTGTTCTGGAAGCAGCCTTCGCAGCCGAAGAAGTGGTCAAGGGCGTTATCAACGGTAAGGTTAAAGGCGGCTTCACTGTCGACGTTAACGGCATCCGTGCGTTCCTGCCAGGTTCTCTGGTTGACGTCCGTCCTGTGCGCGATACCACGCACCTGGAAGGCAAAGAGCTGGAATTCAAGGTCATCAAGCTTGACCAGAAACGCAACAACGTTGTCGTTTCCCGTCGTAGCGTCCTCGAAGCCGAGAACTCCGCTGAGCGTGAAGCTCTGCTGGAATCTCTGCAGGAAGGCCAACAAGTCAAAGGTATCGTCAAGAACCTCACCGATTACGGCGCATTCGTCGATCTGGGTGGCGTCGATGGCCTGCTGCACATTACCGACATGGCTTGGAAACGTATCAAGCATCCTTCCGAAATCGTCAACGTTGGCGACGAGATTGATGTCAAGGTTCTGAAGTACGATCGCGAACGCAATCGTGTTTCCCTGGGCCTCAAGCAACTGGGCGAAGATCCATGGGTTGCTATCAAAGCCCGTTACCCAGAAAGCACTCGCGTTACCGCTCGTGTAACCAACCTGACCGACTACGGCTGCTTCGCTGAGCTGGAAGAAGGCGTTGAAGGCCTGGTACACGTTTCCGAAATGGACTGGACCAACAAGAACATCCACCCTTCGAAAGTCGTACAAGTCGGCGACGAAGTGGAAGTTATGGTTCTGGACATCGACGAAGAGCGTCGTCGTATCTCCCTCGGCATCAAGCAGTGCAAATCTAACCCATGGGAAGATTTCTCTGGCCAGTTCAACAAGGGCGATAAAATCTCCGGCACCATCAAGTCGATCACCGATTTCGGTATCTTCATTGGTCTGGACGGCGGCATCGACGGTCTGGTTCACCTGTCCGACATCTCCTGGAACGAAGTGGGCGAAGAAGCCGTTCGCCGCTTCAAGAAGGGCGACGAGCTGGACACCGTTATCCTGTCGGTTGACCCAGAGCGCGAGCGCATCTCCCTGGGTATCAAGCAACTGGAAAGCGATCCGTTCTCCGAGTACGTTCAAGAGAACGACAAAGGCGCCATCGTTAAAGGCATCGTGAAAGAAGTTGACGCTAAAGGCGCCATCATCACTCTGGCCGACGATATCGAAGCGACTCTGAAAGCCTCCGAAATCAGCCGTGACCGCGTTGAAGACGCGCGCAACGTTCTGAAAGAAGGCCAGGAAGTAGAAGCCAAGATCATCAGCGTTGACCGCAAGAGCCGTGTAATCCAGCTCTCCATCAAGTCGAAAGACGATGCTGAAGAGAAAGAAGCCATCCAAAGCTTGAAAGACAAGCCTTCGGATAGCATCGCTGCTGGTCCTACCACTCTGGGCGACCTGTTGCGTGCACAAATGGAAAAACAGAACTAAGTTCTGTCAGACCATAGAAAAAGGGCGACTTCGGTCGCCCTTTTTTGTGCCTGGGATTTGGGTTTGTCGGGTGATTCGTGCGTGGGGTGGCCGCTCTTGAAACCAATGATCCTTCTGTGTTGTCTCTTTCTTTAATCGGATCAATCGCTTATTTGCAGCTAGTCTTTAGCTCAAGAGAACGATAGCCGGGCAGGGCATCTGCCATAAGGAAGTGAATGAACAACCTCATTGTCGCAATGGCAGTCTTGATGCTGGCGGGTTGCGGTACGAATGCCAAGACTCATGCCGTGCGTGGAGTCAGTGGCGTAGAGATAGATTGTTCGGGATTGGGTTCTGGCTGGGAGAAGTGCCGTAAGCGCGCGGACAAAGAGTGTAAGGCGGCGGGCTATAAGGTAGTAGCAAGGTCCGATGATGCCAAGGATGAGGATGAATACCCTTTCGGCTTCAATCCCGCGGGGTATCTGACGCGCACCATGCTGGTTATTTGTCGCTGAGCTAAATCGCGTCGTAGTTCCTCGTAATTGGGCGGTCATTGCTGGTGAAAATATGTGAAAACCCGGGCTATTCAAATTCCCCCGGGCATGCTAAAACCTTTGAAGCGCTTTTCCTAGCTGCTTGAAAAAGAAGGGAAAAATATGACGAAGTCGGAGTTGATCGAACGAATTGTCACCCATCAAGGGCTGCTCTCATCCAAGGATGTGGAGCTGGCTATCAAGACTATGCTTGAACAAATGTCCCAATGCCTGGCGACTGGGGATCGTATTGAGATCCGGGGTTTTGGCAGTTTTTCACTGCACTATCGTGCGCCCCGCGTTGGTCGCAATCCGAAGACAGGTCAGTCGGTTAGCCTGGATGGCAAGTTTGTGCCGCATTTCAAGCCGGGGAAGGAGCTTAGGGATCGGGTGAATGAGGATGAAGAAGGTGAAATTGAGTAATTCAAGGAGCTGGCAGTGAGAAGGTTCAATCATGTGTTGTTACTGCTCATGGCGCTTCTACTTGCCTTGTTGATCGCCATTTTCGTGCTAGAGAATCAGCAGTCAGTAAGTATCAGTTTTTTCGGTTTTTCCAGTCTCGGTTTCCCGTTGTCGGCTTGCTTAATAATTGCGATACTCCTTGGAATGGTCATTGGACCGTTAATGAGCCTCGCTTTTGGTTTTCGACGAAAGACTAATGTTAATCGGAAAATTTAATTAATGGTTGTTATTGTGATTTTCACAATAAGATGGGTTGACTAAAGTATATGCGAGATAGTAATTCAGGCAGTGAAGGTTTAGGTGAGATAGGTCTGGCCGACTTGTTCAAGGGCGTCTTGGCGCAGCGATGGTTGGTTATTGCTGTGACTGTAGTGATTACGCTGATGGCGGGAGCTTTTGCTTATTTAAGTCAGCCTGTTTATGAGGCTCGAGCTTATGTATTGCCGCCGACTCAGAATGATATTGAAGATTTTAATTATGGTCGAACGCCTGAATTAGGTTTTGCTCCCTATTCGGTAAGGGATGTCTATGCTGTATTTATTCGCAATCTTCAGTCGGAGTCTTTAAAAAATAGATTCTTCAATGAGGTTTATCTGCCGTCATTAAGTGATGATGCACGTCGGGGTTCTCAGGATTATCTGTACCGTAAGTTCACGGCGGCGTTAACGATTGCTCAGCCAAGCAAAGATTTTTCTGATCGCTTCACAGTCGTGGCTTTAAATAATCAACCGGTTCAGGCGGCTAATTGGTTGAATCTGTATATCGATCAGGCCAGTGATGCTGCAAAAAAGGAGCTTATCAAGAATTTTTCCAAAGAAATTAAAATTCGCATTCGCAATAATGAAACCCAAATATCCATGATGCGCGAAAATGCGGCGAATGTGAGGCAGGATACAATTCGACAGTTGCTCGAGGCTGAAAAGGTCGCCGGCTCTATCGGCCTGGAAAAACACCAGATTATTGCTGGAGGTGTCGCGGGAGAAATGTCCGGTGCAGGCGATTCGCGGCTGATTTATTTGCGTGGGACCAAGGCGTTGGAAGCGGAAGTCAAAACTCTCCAGGCGCGAGAGTCGGACGATGCGTTTATTGCCAATTTACGCAAGCTTCAAGGGATGAACGAATTTTATAAGACGCTGGGAGTCAAGGCTGAAGATGTAGCTGTGTATCGACTTGATGGTGTGATCCAACCACCAGACACTCCTATTAAACCTAAAAAGGCGCTGATTCTCCTGCTCGGTATGATAGTTGGGTTGGGCTTGGGGTTGGTTCTCGGGTTGATGCGTCATTTCTGGACTGTCCGTAAGCCAGAATAGGTTTTGTTTGGATGACCAGCTAAAGGGCGCAGGCACATCGGAAGCTTTTGCCAGTCAAGACTTGTAATCTTTTGTGTTGGTGGCAGAATACCTGCCGCCACGCGGCTTGTCTTTTTGTCTACATGCTTGATTCACTGTGATTGGGGTTCGAGGCGATGAGTAAAGCAGCATACTCTTGTCACTAGGTTGCCGGAATCTGTTATGGAAGCTATAAAAGATGAGCAGTATAAAACAAGTGTAGTTACTGTTTCCTCGTGGGATGTTGATTTGGTTTCCATCATAGGGATTATAAATCAGCAAAAAAAACTAATCGCTGCAGTGGCTGCTGTAGTTATGCTGGTTGCTTTGGTCTACTGTTTTTTGGCCCCGGCCCCGGCCCAGTACCAAGTTAGTAGCGTATTGCGCCCAGCGGCTATAAATGAACTGGATGCGTTAAATCGTTCAGAGATCTACAAGCTCCCACCTATTGAGGCCTTATCCAAGGTCGGTGCATCACTAGAGTCCTACGATACACGTCTGGGGTTCTTTCGTGCCAACCAGGCATTGTTTCAGCGATTTGAGCGATCTGGGCATTCTTTAGAACAGCGCTTTGAAGAGTTCAATCGTAACTCGATAAACTTGAAGCTTCCTGATCCTAAAAAAGCGGGCTCGCTTAGCAGCTATATTGCGTTGGATTTGAAGTATCCCGCTGATGTTGACGGCGTGGCTATACTTAACGGTTTGGTTGACTACGCTATTGCCGCAGAGCGAGAGCAGGTAGCGGCCGATCTGAAGGTCATTGTAGAGAATCGTCTTAATGAAATGGGGTAAAATTGACGCGGCGCGTTCTAACTATGAAACTGATAAGGCGGCAAAGATTGCATCGCTGCTTGAGGCTGATGGCATAAAGCGCGCACAGTTGCAGGATGAGCTTAAAGGATTGCGTCAGCAATTAAAAACTGAGCGCAATGATCGTATGGCTCAATTAAGCGAGGCTATCAGTATTGCTGATTCATTGGGTATCAAGAAGCCCACTACGCCTTCGGCACTCGCTGATGGTGAGCGTACCGGTTCCGCCGGCGTCATGCGAACCGAGGTTAATAATCAGCAAATTCCCTTGTACTTTATGGGGGTAGAGGCGTTGGAGGCAGAGCGGAAAGCTTTGCAGCGCCGCACATCAGATGACTTTACGATGCCGCGCGTCGCGCAAATAGCCAAAGAGCTAATGCTGCTTCAAGAAAATCGCCAAGTTCAGATTCTGTCTCAGCGGAAAAACGAAGATATCTTCCTGAGTAATGTTCAGGCTCTTCGCGCAGAAATGGCAAGACTAAGTAACCTCAACATCGATATCAGTCGAATAAAGCTGGTCACTGTTGACCGTCAGGCACTCACTCCGATCGCTCCTGTCGAGCCTAGAAAGGGCATGATAATGGCGCTTTCAATCCTCCTGGGTTTAGCGTTGGGTTTGATCCTGGCGTTCATTCGTCATTTGACCGGCGTTCACCGGTCAGCCGTATTGAGGTCAACGACGATGTTTTATGACTCCTCGTTAAATGAGGGGGCGCTGGGTGTGGATGTGAAAAGCTTGAAGGCAGCTGACTCTCCTGATGCCACACTCCGGGGCAGTCATTCGAGCCCCACGATTGGGTCGCGAAAAGCCTCCTCTGAAAGGCATTGCGATTCGGTGTTTGGGTATTCTCCTTGAACTCGGGGTGATGCCGAAAACCTGCGCAACCTGTGCGACGCATATTCCGCAGGCAGCAAACCCATCCACAATAGGTGATTGACAAGGAAGCGTATTTTTGTCGCGAAAATCCAATAGCTTGCTGACGAAAATGATTCTGCGGGAAATGTGATGACGAGTAACGGATTATGCTCCGGTGGTCGTATAATCGACTGCTAAAAAGCCAATCCACGTGGCAGCAGGCATAATGGCTATTTTTCCTGCTATGGGTTTTCAGACTCAAGGCTCTGGGGTTGCTCGAAAAATCGAGCGTGCGATAAACCCGGGCTGCTTAGTGGTGGATGCAGGCATCGTTCATCTGATGAAATGATGAGTAGGATCGTTGAAGCAAGCGCTAGTGATCAGGACATGGACATGAGTATTCGCAATGCGACCGAGGGATCAAATCCATCCCGGCAGGATGCGTGGTATCTGGTGCAGTGCAAATCCAGGCAGGATCAACGCGCGGAGGAAAACCTTCTGCGCCAAGGCTACGTGTGCACCCGTCCCATTTGTCGTCGCGATCTCATTGTTCGGGGGCGACGCCAGTCTGTTCGAGAGTCGCTATTTCCCGGTTACCTGTTCATTAACCTTCCAGCTAATGTCGATTGGTCCCCATTGAGATCAACGCGCGGAGTAAGCCGTTTGGTCAGTTTCGGAGGAATTCCGTTAGCGGTTTGTGCTGAGCTTGTGGCCCAATTCCAGCATCGCGCAGAATCAATCGTGAGTCCTCCATTCATGAAGGGCGACAATGTGAAGGTTCTAGAGGAAGGCTTTTCTGAGCTTGATGCGGTATTTCTTACCTTGGATGGCGAGGAGAGAGCTATCCTGCTGATCGATTTCCTCAACCGTCGACAGCAGTTAAGCTTGCCATTGACAAAAATTTCAGCGCTTTAAAACCAGTCTGGTGCCAGATAGAGTTTTGGAGTGCTGTTGACATTGCTAAATTCGCGTTTTCAGGAAACCGACGGTAAATCCTGGGGCGGTAGCGTGTTTTTTACCATTGATGTTATGCCTCGTTTCACTCGAGACATAAACCAACAGCAACTCACTTATTGCTCAACAGTATGAGCCGGAGCCAGATTGATGTCTCAGCAAATGAAGGCCAGTGTCGCAAAGTTTAAGAATAAGGAAGCTCTGATCGGCATCGTCGGTCTTGGGTATGTTGGATTGCCGCTGATGCTGCGCTACAACGCAATCGGTTTTCGAGTGTTGGGCATTGATATTGATGAGAATAAAGTTGCCCGCTTAAACGACGGGGAGAGTTACATTGAGCATATCCCAGGAGCGAAAATTCAGCAGGCTCGAAGCTCGGGTTTTGAAGCGACAACGGAGTTCCCCCGTGCGTCCGAGTGCGATGCACTTATTCTTTGCGTGCCGACACCGCTGAATAAGTATCGTGAACCGGATATGAGCTTTGTAATTAATACAACGGATGCTCTAAAACCGTACATGAGAGCAGGTCAGGTTGTATCGCTGGAAAGTACGACTTACCCAGGTACTACCGAGGAAGAGTTGTTGCCACGTGTGCAAGAGAATGGTTTGGTGGTAGGCCAGGATATATTTTTGGTCTACTCCCCAGAGCGTGAAGACCCGGGTAATCCTAATTTTGAAACGCGTACGATTCCTAAAATCATCGGAGGCGACACTGCAGCTTGTCTCGAAGTAGGTATCGCTCTCTACGAACAGGCTATTGATCAAGTGGTGCCGGTCAGCTCGACGAAAGCGGCTGAGATGACAAAGCTGCTGGAAAACATCCATCGTGCTGTGAATATTGGTCTTGTAAACGAGATGAAGATCGTTGCGGATCGCATGGGTATTGATATTTTCGAGGTAGTGGACGCGGCTGCGACAAAACCTTTCGGCTTTACTGCCTACTATCCAGGGCCGGGTCTCGGTGGTCACTGCATTCCCATCGACCCCTTCTACCTGACCTGGAAAGCCCGTGAGTATGGCTTGCACACGCGGTTTATCGAGTTGTCAGGTGAGGTAAACCAGGCGATGCCTGAGTACGTTCTTGGTAAGTTGGTGGATGGTCTGAATGAGTCAGGCAAAGCGGTCAAGGGTAGCAAGGTTTTGGTGTTGGGCATTGCCTATAAGAAAAATGTCGATGATATGCGTGAATCGCCTTCAGTAGAAATTATGGAATTAATTGAGGCCAAGGGTGGATCCGTTGCCTACAGCGATCCGCATGTGCTTGTCTTTCCTAAAATGCGCGAGCACCATTTTGATCTTAACAGCGAACCACTGACGGCTGAAAATCTCGCTAGTTTTGATGCAGTGGTATTAGCGACGGATCACGATAAATTCGACTATGAACTTATCAAGCAGCATGCACGACTCATCGTTGACAGTCGTGGTAAGTATCGAGTGCCAGCTAAACATATTATCAAGGCTTGATTTTATTTAAGACCAATATGATAGATGGCTGACCGCCATATAAGAGGCTCAATGAAGAATTTTGCTCTGATCGGTGCCGCTGGTTACATTGCTCCACGGCACATGCGCGCAATCAAAGATACCGGCAATATCCTGGTATCGGCTTATGATATAAATGACTCTGTAGGCATCATTGATAGTATTTCGCCACAAAGTGAGTTTTTTACTCAGTTTGAACGCTTCCTTGAGCATGCGCACCAATTGAAACGTAATCCAGCTACAGCGCTGGATTATGTAGCCGTCTGCTCACCAAATTATCTCCATCATTCTCATATTGCAGCAGGGTTACGCCTTGGATGCGATGTGATTTGTGAAAAACCTCTAGTGCCAACACCGGCGATCCTGGATGAACTGGCGTTAGTCGAAAAGGAGACCGGCAAGCGTGTTTATAACATCTTGCAATTACGGCATCACAAAGCAATTCTTGATCTGAAAGATAAAGTTGCAAACGAAGATGCGTCAAAAAAATATGATGTTGAACTGACTTACATTACCTCCCGTGGAAACTGGTATATGGAAAGCTGGAAGGGAGACCCGCGAAAGTCTTTCGGATTGGCGACCAATATCGGGGTGCATTTCTACGACATGCTTCACTTTATATTCGGCAAGCTGCAACGAAACGTTGTTCATTATACGTCTGAGCATAAAGCAGCTGGTTATCTGGAGTATGAGAAGGCTCGCGTGCGTTGGTTTCTTTCGATTGACGCGAGTGATTTGCCAGAGTCTGTAAAAGGAAAAAAACCTACTTACAGGTCGATCACCGTAGATGGTGATGAGATGGAATTTTCTGAAGGCTTCACTGATTTGCACACCGTCAGCTATCAGGAAATCTTGAGTGGTCGTGGTTACGGCATTGAGGATGCTCGTCACTGCGTTGAGACGGTGAATACTATTCGTTCGAGTGCTATCACTTCACCTAAAGACGGAGAAGGACACCCTTTTCTTCTCAGTGTTTAGTTGAAGAGTGCGCCTCGTATGAATGTCAATTAGATATCTTTGGCATTCCGAGGCGTAACCGTTTTCTCGCGCTTTCTTCAAGAAAAGCCTCTGGGGATGTGCGTAGCGATTTATCAATACGCAATCCCCAAGGTCACCATAGTGCGACCTACCCTAGAAACCAGGAGTGATATGTGAATTACACGGCTCACAGCAGCGCGATAATTGATGACGGTGCAATCATCGGTGAGAACTCTCGTGTCTGGCACTTTGTTCATGTTTGCGGTGGAGCGCGGATTGGAAGGGGAGTTTCTCTGGGGCAAAATGTTTTTGTCGGTAATAAAGTAGTGATTGGAGATAACTGTAAGATACAAAATAATGTTTCAGTTTATGATAACGTGACATTGGAAGAAGGTGTATTTTGCGGCCCCAGCATGGTATTCACCAATGTCTACAACCCGCGCTCGTTGATAGAACGCAAAGATCAGTATCGAGATACGTTAGTACAAAAAGGAGCGACATTAGGCGCTAATTGTACGATTGTCTGTGGGGTTAAAATCGGAAAATTTGCATTTATTGGCGCTGGAGCCGTAATTAATCGTAACGTCCCAGCGTATGCGTTGATGGTTGGTGTGCCCGCCCGGCAGATAGGGTGGATGAGCGAGTATGGCGAACAACTGGAACTTCCGCTGGAAGGAGGGGGGGCAGTGAAATGCATGCACAGCGGTGTGTCCTATGTTCTTGCCGGTAACGTTTTAACTAAAATGGATGCGTGAATACAATGATTGAGTTTATTGATTTAAAAAAACAACAGTTCCGAATTAAAGATAAACTTGATGCCGCCATCCAGCGAGTTTTAGCCCATGGCCAGTACATATTAGGCCCGGAAGTAACAGAGCTAGAGGCCCGGCTTGCAAAGTATGTGGGTGCAAAACATTGCATCACTTGTGCGAACGGAACAGACGCACTACAAATTGCCCTGATGGCCTTAAACATCGGCCCGGGAGATGAAGTCATCACCCCTGGTTTCAGCTATATTGCAACTGCTGAGGCCGCCGCGGTGCTCGGTGCAACGCCGGTATATGTTGATGTCGACCCTCTAACTTACAATCTTGATCCGGTATTGCTAGAAGCTAAAATAACTGCAAAAACGAAAGCAATTATACCTGTCTCCCTGTATGGGCAGTGTGCTGATTTTGATGCAATAAACCTGATTGCAGGAAAATACGACATCCCCGTGATTGAGGATGCCGCTCAAAGTTTCGGTGCGACATATAAAGACAAAAAGTCATGTAACTTAAGCACAATTGCATGTACCAGTTTTTTTCCAAGCAAACCTCTTGGTTGTTATGGAGACGGTGGTGCTATGTTTACAGACAACGACGATCTGGCCGTGGTATTGCGGCAGATTGCGCGGCATGGGCAAGATAGAAGATATCACCATGTTCGTGTTGGTGTGAATAGTAGGATTGATACTCTGCAGGCTGCAATTCTTTTACAAAAACTTGATATATTCGAAGATGAAGTAACGCAGCGACAAGCAGTGGCTCAGAAATATAACGTGTTGCTTAATGAAGCAGGGATTTTGACTACTCCGTTTGTGGCTGAAGAGTCAGTAAGTGTATATGCACAATATACCATTAGGGTCGATAATAGGGACAAAGTGCAAAGTATACTTCGGGATGCAAATATACCCTCTGTGGTGCACTACCCGATACCTCTAAACAAACAGCCAGCGGTGGCGGATCCTGAAGCAGTGCTGTTGATTGGAGACAGGATAGCAGGCGAGGTGTTGAGCCTGCCCATGCATCCTTACTTGAGCGATGTCGAGCAACAGCATATTGTAGCAACGCTGCGGGACGTATGACCTTGATCCGTAAACTCATACCCGAAAACAGTTTCGCCAGAAACGCTATAACTCTTATGACTGGCACTAGCATAGCCCAGGCAATACCAATAGCGATCAGTCCGATTCTGACGAGATTGTATACTCCTGAACAGTTCGGTGTTTTCGGGTTGTACCTCGCACTGACATCGATAGTGTCAGTCGTTGTAACGGGGCGATACGAACTCGCAATAATGCTGCCAAAAAAAGATAGCGAAGCAGCGCAAATTGTAGCTCTATCAGTTGTTCTGAGTTTTCTAATAAGCTCGATAATACTGTTGTGTGTGGTTTTTTTTAATACTGAAATTACTCATTTGCTAGGGGCGCCAGAATTATCGCTATGGCTATACTTATTGCCCCTTAGCACACTTTTGGGTGGTGTATACCCTAGTCTCAATTATTGGTGCAATAGAAAGAGAAACTATAAAAGGCTGGCGTTGAGTCGAATAGTGCAAACTAGCGCTACCTCTTCGATTCAATTGGGAGTTGCGGGGGTTGGCCCATCAGTTGGATTGATTGGCGGGCAGATTCTGGGGCAAGGCGTCGCCACAGTTGTACTCGGTCGTATAGTTGTAAAGGAAGACGCAGAATTGCTCAGAAGTGTTACTAAGCTTCGAGTATTAGCAGTAGCCAGGAAATATACAAAGTTTCCGAAATACATGGTTGCTGGTCAGCTAGCCAGTGAAGTATCTGTCCAGATTCTCCTGTTGCTTCTGGGTATGTTCTTTGGGCCAGCTATTGCTGGTTTTTATTCGTTGGCGCAACGAGTATTGGCAGCACCAATTTCTTTAGTCGCAGCAGCTATTGGTGATGTATATAGACAAGAGGCTGCCTTTACATATAAGAAAACTGGTAATTGCAAAGATCTGTTTCTTCGAACTGCATTGAAGTTATTTGCGTTTGCATTTATTCCAGCCCTTCCAGTTTTCTTTTTCGGCCCTTGGTTGTTTGCTCTATTTTTCGGCGAGGAGTGGCGTGCTGCTGGAGAGATGGCATCAGTTGTATCCATCATGGTTTTCTTTCAAACAGTGTCTACTCCACTTAGCCAAACAGTATTGTTTGCTGGAATGCAATCTACAGATTTGATCTGGCAACTCTCCAGGTTGGGGTTGTCATTGCTGTCATTTTATATAGCTTATACCATGTTTAATAACTACCAGATTGCAATTATCATGCATGTGGTCTTGTTCTCTTTTTTGTACCTTACTCATACTGTGCTTCAGTATCGGGCAGCCTCAGGAAAAGTTAATAACAAGTGAGTTTTCGTCCGGTCAGAAGCTCCGGTCGAATGCAAGATACACCCTTGGCTAAATCAATAGGAGCCTGTTTGTTGATATCATCATCTTTGCGTTCTCTGTGTAAATCCAGACTGGTTCTTTTGGCGTGCATGCTTCTATACGCTTATTCACTTTATTTTGCACATGCGGAATACTTGAGTAATGTTCAGTTTATGTGGGGCTTCAAAGTTCCGTCGGTCGACATCTACAGGGTAGTGGTCGCCGTTATATTTATTGCGGTTCCATCCTGTCTTCTTCCATCCTCCATTAGCAAGCCTTCTTCATTGTTTGTATTCGTTACTTTTCTGTTTGTATATGTGCCAAGTATTGTAATTACAGTCGGGAATTATACAGACAGTTTGGATACTTATGGCTCTCTGTTGATGGCGTTCTGCGCCGGGTTTTCCATTGTCTGTCTAAGTTCTAACGTTATAGGGGCGGAAGAAAGTTCACGTAAGGATGTACCTAGTTTCTATCTGGGGCTTGGAATGCTAATGGTTTGGCTCGTGTTTTGTGCGGTATTGCTAAATACCTATTTGCCGATGATGAACTTTGTCGGGCTTGATGATATTTATCAGCAGCGAGAGTTGGGCGCCGCAACCTCTTTATTTATGGGGTATGTTCAAGTCTATTTTGCATACATGATCAGTCCATTCTTGCTGTCTTACGGATTGCTCAAAAAGAATGTTTTATACATGATTGTTGCAGTGGTCGGATTTTTGATTATGTTTATGATCACGGCTGAACGCACCGTGATGCTTTTGCCGTTTGTTATTTTTATAGTTTACATGGTTTGTGCTAAAGGTCTAAATAGTTACAAGCATGTCTGCATATTTGTAATCTTTTCGTCTTTGTTGAATTTTGTTATTTCCTTTTTTTATCTCAATAGCGATGTGGTCGACAAGCTCGGCTTTTATTTTCTAACGCGAACGATGGCCTTGCCAGGTATTTTATTTTCCCAGTATTACGACTTGTTTTCAAAGTTGGGCTTTACTTACTGGAGTCACGTAACTGGCTTGGGAGCGTTGGTGGGCGTACCTGATGCATATGCGGATGATGCAAAATGGCCCATGCTTGGAAAAATAGTAGCCGAGCGGGTCATAGGCGTGGAAAGTAATTCCAACGCTAGTTTGTTTGCTACTGACGGTGCAGCTGCCTTTGGTGCCGTGGGTGTATTTGTCATCTGCGTTATTTTTTCTTTGTGGTTGATAGTGCTAGATTCGGTTGGAAATCGATGGAACAGGGCATTCGTGATTTCGGCGTTGTTTCCTGTGTCTTACGCCCTAACAAATGGCTCGTTTTTCACCATTCTCTCTTCATTTGGAGGGTTGTTGTGGGTAGTGTTACTATTGGCAGCCTCCAGGAAAAATAAATTTCAGCAGACTTGAGATTTCCTTTGGTCTGTGTATGGATAAATTAAGAATTTAAAAAGGTTTGGCGGGTGCAGATGAAAATTTTAATGCTGTGCGACTTTTTTAACGAAACGCTGGAATATCAAGAAAATCTACTGGTTAAATATTACGTTAAACACGGGCATGATGTGGTTGTAATTGCTTCGACATTTGAGTCGGTATTTGATTATTACGCAGATAGGCACGATAAGACATTGCCGGTACGTGCATACGTGAACGAAGGGGCGAAAATCATAAAGTTGCCCTATAAGTTTAATATTCTCAACAAGTTGCGCAGATATACTGATATTGCCGGAATTCTGCAGGAAGAAGCACCCGATTTGATTTTCGTGCACGACATAATGCTTAATTTTCCAGAGGTAATTAAGTACAAGAAACGAAATCCCAATGTAGTTGTCATTATGGACTATCATGCCGATTACAGTAACTCTGGGAAAAACTGGTTATCGCTGAAAATATTACATGGTGTTATTCGTAAGTGGTACCTGGACAGGGCTCGTAAGCACCTCAGTAAGATTTTCCCTATTGTTCCCGCCAGTGCGACATTTCTCAACGAGGTGTATGGCGTTGAATATTCCGAGATGGAGATCCTCCCTCTTGGTGCTGATACGGATCGTGGAAGACTATTAAAAGAACGTTCTGTCGGGTCGGCGCTGCGTAAACAACTTGGAGTTCCTGAAGATCATTTCGTTATTTTCAGTGGCGGTAAATTGAGCCCTGCTAAACGTACCGAAATCCTTATCCAAGCGTTTAATAATATCTGCTCCCCCAAGGTCAGCCTGGTGATTGTCGGGGAAGCAAGCGAAGCAGACGCTGCCTACAAAGCTAAGCTTGTATCTCTTGCCAGTGAATCAAAAAATATACATTTTACTGGGTGGTTGAATAATGATCAGGTATATAGCTATTTAGACATGGCTGATCTGGCTGTTTTTCCTGCAAGCCAATCCATTATCTGGCAGCAAGCCATTAGCATGGGGCTGCCTATTATAGTTGGGGATTCAGGACATCAGGATATATCCTACTTAAACCTTAAGGATAATATTGTGATCTTTCAGAAGGATGACATTACTGTTGAAAAGTTTCAGTCGGCAATCGTCAAGCTATTAGATGATCCTGTACTGTACGAGAGGATGTGCGATGGGGCGAAATTTGTGACTGACACCCAGTTGAACTGGGATGTTCTTATAGAAAAAACCACTCGCTTCAATAAAGTGGTCTAGGGTATGAAACAATGAGTGTATTCAACTCTCCGACTAAGCTGTTGACCATTAATAATCTTGACTTGATTCGGCTTGTTGCTGCATTTCAAGTGGCTTTGAAACATGCGCTGATTCATCTGGAAGTTGATGATTATTATATCGAGCTTGTCAGCGTGTTTCCTGGGGTGCCAATCTTCTTTTTGCTCAGCGGTTTTCTCATCTACCGTTCTTACGCAAACTCTGGTTCCATGCAAACTTTTTTTGCAAACAGATTGTTAAGAATATACCCGGCACTGGTGGTTTGCTTTGTGCTTAGTGTTGTGATGTTGATTTGGCTAGGGTATCTGCCTTTGTCAACATTGATTACGAAAGATTTTGTAGTATGGGCAGTTGCGCAGTTAACATTGTTTCAGTTTTATAATCCGGATTTTTTACGTGGATTCGGTGTTGGCGTAGTAAATGGCAGCCTTTGGACTATATCTCTGGAGATGCAGTTCTACTTTTTGACACCTCTATTGTTCTATGTCGTGCGCAAGTCGCGATCGATGTGGGCGGTTCTCATGGCATTTTTTGTTGCTTGTCAGGTACTGCATCCATTTGTTGCATCAGACACATTGTATTATAAGTTGCTGATGGTCAGTTTCTTTCCATGGTTCTGTATGTTCATTTTTGGGGCGTGGATGTCGACCAGAGATGACCTCGTCAAGAAAATAATCGATGCGCCACTTTGGTTGTTTGTTGTTGTGTATGCAGTGGTAGATGTTATTTGCTATTGGGCGGGTATGAGGGTTGTCGGTAACGAGATCAACATCATCTCGTTCCTTGCCCTTTCAGCATTAGTGTTCAAGTTGGCATACACCAAACCGGAACTCTCACGAAAAATTTTGGGCAAAAATGATATCTCCTATGGAGTCTATATCTATCACATGCCCATTGTGAACGCTTTCATCTTTTTCGGATGGATCGGAACACCCTATTTTGTATTGGCGGCAATGATGGCTACGTTTCTATTTGCCTATCTGTCATGGATTTGTATTGAAAGACCGATGCTCGGTTTGAAAAAAACCACGCTGCGGCGGTTTAGTTAATTCTTGAGAAAGGAAAAGTTGATGGGTAAATATCAGATTTGCAAGAAATGCATCATGGATACTTCGGATCCGAATATTTCGTTTGATGATCATGGTGTGTGTGAATACTGCAATAACTTCGAAAAAAATATCCAGCCTAACTGGAATACCGGATCAGCTGGCGAAGCCGAGTTGATGAAAATAGCGGATAAAATCAAGAAGGATGGTGTGGGTCGGGACTTCGACTGCATCATAGGTCTGAGTGGCGGTCTCGACAGTTCGTATCTGGTCTATGTCGCAAAAGAAAAGCTTGGGTTAAGGCCTCTCCTTTTTCACGTTGATGCGGGATGGAATACAGACCAAGCAGTCGGCAATATCGAAAAGCTGGTCGATGGGCTGGGTCTGGATCTCTATACCGAAGTGATCAATTGGGAAGAAATGAAAAGCCTGCAGGTCGCTTTTTTGAAATCTCAGGTTCCAGATCAGGATATTCCTCAAGATACTGCTTTTTTCTCTGGGCTGTATAAGTTTGCCAAAGCCCATAAGATTAAGTATGTACTGACCGGCGGTAATTATTCTACGGAGTGTTGCAAGGAGCCTGAAGAATGGGGCGCCTATCCGGGGATCGACAAGACACTCATCAATGGTATCCATAACACCTTTGGTACCCGAAAGCTCAAGACCTTTCCTATAGTCGATGTACTTTCCTATAAAATTTATTATCGTTATGTGCTTGGGATGCAGGTTGTTCGACCACTGAATCTGGTGCCTTATATCAAGCATGAAGCTGAAGAGACACTCGACCGTTTGTTCGGGTGGAAAAAATTTCAGCACAAACATCACGAATCAAGATTTACTCGGTTCTACGAAGATTATTGGATGCCTCGCAAGTTTGGTTACGAAAAGCGGCGAGCGCATTTTTCCAGTCTTGTTATGACAGGCCAGATGACCCGAGAAGCCGCCTTGGGGCGAATCGCGAAACCAGAACTGGATGAACAGTTCCTGAAATCCGAATTTGAGTATGTTGCTCATAAACTGGACTTGACTGTGCCGGAGCTTCAGAGCATTTTCGAAGGCCCTAACAAGACCTGTCTTGACTACAAAAACAAACGTTTCTTGATTGGAATAGGTTCTCGAGTCCTGAGTGCACTAGGTTTGGAAAGAAGACTCTTCAGATGATCACGATCATAGATTACGGCTTGGGTAATATTCAGGCCTTTGTTAACGTCTACAGACGGCTGCATATCCCTGTTTCGGTTGCCAAGGTTGCGAGTGACCTCGAGGGCGCCAGCAAGCTGATCCTGCCGGGAGTAGGTGCGTTTGATCACGCAATCGAGCGACTGGACGCATCTGGTATGCGTCCTGCTCTGAACGAGCTGGTTCAGCATCAAAAAATTCCGGTTTTGGGAATCTGTGTTGGCATGCAGATCTTAGCTGATAGCAGCGAAGAAGGTTCGTTACCCGGACTGGGTTGGGTACCGGGGAGCGTGAGATCATTCAAGGCAATTCCAGAGCTTTCGGCATTGGCGTTGCCGCATATGGGCTGGAATGATGTGACACCGGCGTCTGATTCTGCTCTTTTCAAAGGATTTGAAATGGAATCGCGGTTCTACTTTCTTCACTCGTTTTTTTTCGATTGTTTAAATGCCCAGCATATAGCTGCTACCTCGTCGTACGGTCTGGATTTCAGTTGCGCTGTTCGAGCTGACAATGTGTATGGAGTGCAGTTTCATCCTGAGAAAAGCCACCACTTCGGCGTTGGTCTACTGAAAAATTTCGCGGAACTATGAAATGTTAAGACCTCGAATAATTCCATGCCTTCTGATTCAGGATGGTGGGCTGGTTAAAACAGTAAAGTTCAAGGATCCCAAGTATGTTGGCGATCCGATCAATGCCGTAAAAATATTCAATGAAAAAGAAGCTGACGAGCTGATTGTCATTGATATTGATGCAACGGTTAATAACGTTGAACCTAACTATCAGCAAATTGCCAAGCTTGCAGCCGAGTGTCGGATGCCGTTGTGCTATGGCGGCGGTATTCGGACGGCTGAGCAAGCCAAAAGAATTATTGCCTTAGGCGTGGAAAAAGTAGCGATCAGTTCTGCGGCGCTGGAGAATCCTGGCTTAATCACACAAATTGCAGAAGAGATTGGTAGCCAAAGCGTTGTCGTCGTCCTTGACCACAAGTCACGTTTGCTTAGTAAGTCCAGCGATGTATGGACCCACAATGGCACTCGAAATACCAAACGTAGTGTATTGGACGTAGCTCTCGAGGTAGAAAAACTTGGAGCGGGCGAGATCGTGATCAACTCCATCGACAACGACGGTCGTATGAAAGGCTACGACATAGACCTTGCCGTTAAACTACGCGAGGCGGTTCACATACCGATCACCGTTCTGGGTGGCGGCGGGTCGCTTGAGGATATGCGCAGCGTAGTCGCCGCTTGTGGTGTTGTGGGTGTTGCAGCAGGTAGCTTCTTTGTGTTTAAAGGGAGCTATCGTGCAGTATTGATTAGCTACCCAAGTGCACAACAGAAAGACGAATTAATTTATTCAGCTCTACGAACTAAGTAACATCGCCTGGTTCGCGGCAAGGGTAGGACATTATGTTTAGTGGAAAAAAGCTTCTTATCTCCGGTGGCACCGGGTCCTTTGGTAATGCTGTTTTAAAGCGTTTCCTGGATACCGATATTGCTGAAATTCGTATTTTTAGTCGGGACGAAAAGAAACAGGATGACATGCGCAAGCGCTACAGCAACCCGAAGCTGAAGTTCTATATCGGTGATGTGCGTGATTATCAGAGCGTTCTAAACGCGACCCGTGGCGTTGATTATATTTTTCACGCCGCAGCGCTTAAGCAGGTTCCATCTTGTGAGTTTCACCCGATGGAAGCAGTAAAAACCAATGTCATCGGTACTGATAACGTCTTGGAAGCAGCGATACAGAATGAAGTTAAGCGAGTCGTTTGCTTAAGTACCGACAAAGCCGTTTATCCCATCAATGCGATGGGCATCTCTAAAGCCATGATGGAAAAGGTGATGGTCGCCAAATCCCGCAATGTGGATGAGACCAAAACTGTCATTTGTGGCACTCGCTACGGGAACGTCATGGCATCCCGTGGGTCAGTTATCCCGCTGTTTATCGAGCAGATTCGTGCGGGTAAATCCTTGTCAATTACAGACCCTAACATGACTCGTTTCATGATGACGTTAGCGGATGCTGTCGATCTGGTTCTGTATGCTTTTGAGCATGGTAATAACGGTGATCTTTTCGTTCAGAAGGCGCCTGCAGCAACAGTGGAAACGCTTGCTCGCGCCTTGACGGCAATGCTTGGGCAGCCCGAACATCCGATCCAGATCATCGGAACGCGCCATGGAGAAAAACTTTACGAGGCGCTGTTGAGCCGGGAAGAGATGGCTTGCGCAGAAGATATGGGTGACTACTTCCGTGTACCTCCTGATTTGCGAGATCTGAATTACAGTAAATTTGTTGAGCAAGGCGAAGAGAAAATCTCCACTATGGAAGATTACAACTCGCATAACACCGAACGCCTTGACGTTGAAGGAATGCAGAACTTGCTGCTCAAACTGGATTTCATGCGTGCGATTCAGCGCGGCGAACACGCGACTCCCGAGGAATAAGGCATGAAAGTATTGATCACCGGTGCCAACGGGTTCGTCGGTAAAAACCTCGTTGCTCATCTGAAAGAGCGAAAAGACGTCGAGGTGGTGCGGTTCTGTCGCGAAGACAATATTGCCAGCCTGCATTCACTCGTATCAAAGGTGGATTTTATTTTCCACTTGGCCGGTGTCAATCGTCCTCAAAACGTTCAAGAGTTTAAAGTTGGTAATACGGATTTAACGCAGGCCCTATGCGCTGCTGTTGCTGCCACAGGTCGCGCCATTCCTTTGCTTTACACATCTTCAATTCAAGCTGAATTGAATAATGATTATGGCTCTAGTAAACGAGATGCCGAAGAAGCGCTACTAAATCTTTCCAACCAAAACGGCAGTCGCGTACATTTATTTCGATTGCCAAATGTATTTGGGAAGTGGGCGCGACCTAATTATAACTCCGCCGTCGCGACCTTTTGTCACAACATCGCGCATGGACTACCTATCAGCATAAATGATGCTGACGCCAAGATTTCGCTTGTTTATATCGATGACGTCATTAAATGCTTTGTCGCTGTCATGGATGGTGAGCAATCTGGTGATCCATATGTCGTCGTTGATCCTCAATATTCAACCACAGTAGGTGAGCTTTCAGCTCAGCTCCATGAGTTTAAGACAAGTCGACAGTCGATGATCACGGAACGTGTGGGGACCGGTTTGGTTCGCGCACTGTATTCTACCTATCTCAGCTATTTACCCCCTGAAGATTTCACCTACGAAGTTCCTAAATATGGAGATGATCGTGGCGTCTTCGTCGAGATGCTTAAAACCAAGGATTCTGGCCAGTTTTCTTATTTTACTGCCCATCCAGGCATTACCCGAGGCGGCCATTACCATCACTCCAAAACAGAAAAATTTCTCGTTATCAAGGGCAAGGCCTGTTTCCGGTTTCGCCACATAGCATCGGGCGAGTTCTACGAACTCTTCACTGATGGGGACACACCGGAAATTGTTGAAACTGTACCTGGCTGGAGCCACGACATCACGAATGTTGGTGAGAATGAAATGATCGTGATGTTATGGGCGAACGAGATTTTTGATCGTGAGCTTCCAGACACATACACTATGCCTGTGGGCACCCAGGCCTGATTGAATTAGGGATGAGCATCGCAATGAAGAAGTTGAAAATCGTTACCGTCGTTGGCACTCGCCCTGAGATCATTCGTTTGTCACGAGTCATCGCCGCGCTGGATAAGTACTGTGAGCACGTACTCGTCCATACGGGTCAGAATTATGACTATGAGCTGAACGAAATATTTTTCCAGGACCTGGGGATTCGCAAACCGGATCATTTTCTCAATGCGGCAGGTAGCAGCGGCGCGGAAACGATCGGGAACGTGATTATCTCGGTGGACCGTGTGCTCGCGTCTGTTCAACCTGAAGCTCTTCTGGTGCTGGGTGATACCAATAGCTGCATGGCGGTTATCCCTGCCAAGCGACGCAAGATTCCAACGTTCCACATGGAAGCGGGTAATCGTTGTTTCGATATGCGGGTACCCGAAGAGATCAATCGGCGGATCGTAGATCATACGGCTGACATTAATCTAACCTACAGCACCATTGCGCGCGATTACCTGCTCAAAGAAGGTCTGTCGCCCGACATGGTGATCAAGACAGGGAGCCCGATGTTCGAGGTCTTGAATCATTACCGCGATGGTATCGAGGCGTCGGATGTATTGCAGCGTTTGGAGCTCGAATCCGGTAAGTTTTTTGTAGTGAGTGCACACCGCGAAGAAAATATTGACTCTGACAAGAACTTTCTAAAATTGGTCGATGTTCTAAATACGGTTGCAACGAAATTTGGTTTTCCTGTCATTGTTTCTACTCACCCGCGTACCCAGAAGCGTGTCGATGCAATGGGTATCGTATTTCATGAGAATGTTCAGCTCCTCAAGCCGTTGGGGTTCAAGGACTACAATAAACTTCAACTTGAGTCCAAAGCAGTGCTTTCCGATAGCGGGACGATCAATGAAGAGTCTTCGATTCTCAATTTCCCAGCGCTGAATATTCGCGAAGCCCACGAGCGTCCAGAGGGTATGGAAGAGGCCGCTGTGATGATGGTGGGACTCGAGGTTGAGCGGGTATTGCAAGGGTTGATGATTCTCGAAACGCAGGCTTCTGGTAGAGAGCGTACTTTGCGTCTGGTTACGGACTACAGCATGCCCAATGTTTCTGAGAAAGTGGCAAGGATCGTACACAGTTATACTGATTATGTTAATCGGGTCGTCTGGAAGCGTTACTAATTCGAGTTGTGATCATGCCTGAAAGTAAATTGAGGATCCTGGTGGTCACGCAGTATTTTTGGCCAGAAAATATGCGTATCAACGATTTAGTTCGCGACTTTACCGAAAAAGGACATTCGGTCACCGTGTTGACTGGTTTACCTAATTATCCCGAAGGTAAGGTGTTTGAAGAATATAAAGCGTCGCCGGGGCGCTTTAACCATTACTTTGATGCCAAGGTGGTCAGAGTGCCTATGCTCGCGCGAGGCAAGCGCAGTATTAGTTTGGTATTGAATTATTTCAGTTTCTTCACAAGTGCCTCGACGATTGGTGCTTTTAAACTGCGTGGCGAAAAATTTGATGCGGTATTCGTTTATGCCGTTTCGCCGATCATGGCTGCCATTCCAGCGCTGGTGATGGGGCGCATAAAGAAAGCACCGGTGTTTGTCTGGGTACTCGATCTTTGGCCGGAGACACTGAGAGCGGTAGGGGTCCTCAAACACCCCGCTTTACTGTCTATGGTCGGAAAAATGGTGTCATGGATTTACAATCGCACTGATTATTTACTTCTGCAGTCACATGGTTTCTTCGAGAACGTCAAAAAATATTGTACGAAGGACATAGCGTCTCAACGAATGGTCTATTTTCCAAGCTGGGCGGAAGATGATTTTTCTTCATCTGCAGCTCACGATTCGACTTTGTTGCCTCGTGACAACACGGTATTCACGGTTGTGTTCGCGGGCAATCTCGGTGAAGCGCAAGATCTTCCAGCGGTGTTGGATGCTGCTGAGGAGTTGCGCGATAAAGTCGTAATGCGGTGGGTAATTGTTGGCGATGGACGAATGAGCGAATGGTTGAGTCAACAAGTTCACTCCCGCGGCTTGAATAACGTATTGCTATTGGGGAGGCATCCTTTGGAAGAGATGCCAGGCTTGTTTGCAAGTGCGGATGCCTTGCTCGTTTCCCTCAAAACCAATGACGTATTTGAAAAAACCATACCTGGAAAAGTACAAGCCTATCTGGCATCGGGCAGACCCCTGTTGGGGATGATCAATGGCGAGGCCGCTAGAGTGATTGATGATTCTGGAGCGGGTTTTACTTGTGCATCCGGCGACGCCAGTGGGCTTGCGAGCATTACCTTGGCACTCGCGAAGACGGACGCGGTTAAATTGAAAGCGATGGGGCAATCCGGTCGTCAGTATTATTTGAGCAACTACTCCAAACCTCTTCTTTTAGCCAGGCTTGAAGATCTTTTCCGCAACGCCACCCTACGAAAGGCCACCCGCTGATGCAGCAAACCATTTTACTGACTGGGGCGACAGGTTTCGTCGGGGGAGCCATTCTCAAACGGTTACATCACGAGAACAAACACTCTGTAGTGGTTGCTGTTCGAGACGAGTCACGAGTGCCCATCAATGGGGTTTCGAAGGTATGTATCGAGTCCTTCGATGGCGTTACACGTTGGGAAGAACACTTGAACGGGTCGAACATAGTGATTCACTCCGCGGCTCGGGTGCATGTCATGAATGATGTAGAAGCCGATCCGTTGGCAGCGTTCCGTAAAGTAAACGTTGAGGGAACGTTGAATCTCGCCAGACAAAGCGCCGCCGCAGGTGTACGACGCTTCATTTTCATCAGTTCAATCAAGGTAAATGGGGAAGGGACAGTTCCTGGTACTGCTTACGGTGCAGATGATGTTCCTGCCCCCGTGGACCCTTATGGCATTTCGAAAATGGAAGCCGAGCAGGGCCTTCGCGAACTGGCGGCGGAAACTGCGATGGATGTGGTTATTATCCGCCCGGTGCTGGTCTATGGACCAGGCGTAAAAGCCAACTTCCTCAATATGATGCGCTGGTTGGACAAGGGGGTTCCTCTGCCTTTTGGAGCGATCTATAACAGTCGAAGTCTGGTCGCGCTTGATAATCTGGTGGACTTGGTATTGACGTGCATCGATCATTCAGCCGCAGCAAACCAGACCTTTCTGGTGAGCGATGGAGAGGATTTGTCCACTACCGCGTTGCTGAGCAAGATGGCGAAGGCGCTCAACAAGCCAGCTCGACTCATACCGGTACCGAGTTGGATACTTCAGAGTGGCGCCACTCTATTGGGTAAAAAAGGGCTTTCTCAGCGACTGTGCGGGTCGTTGCAGGTCGATATTACCAAGACTCGTAATCTTTTAGGCTGGACGCCCCCACTAAGTGTTGATGAGGCGTTGGCGAATACAGCTAAGCATTTTCGGGAACATCAATAACAATGATCTACTTGTGGCTGGTACCGGCAGTTGCCGTTCTTTCTTTTTTGTTGACTGGTGCTCTGCGACGGTATGCATTGGCTCGAAGCATCATCGATATCCCTAATGCACGAAGTTCACATACGATACCAACGCCGCGCGGCGGCGGGGTGGCGATCGTGGTTACCTTTCTGGCGTCGCTTCCAGTTTTCGGTATGTTCGGTCTGGTACCTTGGCAGGAGTTAATCGCGGTAGGCGGTGCAGGGGCGCTGCTAGCTGTTATTGGTTTTATGGATGATCACGGGCACATCGCCGCCCGTTGGCGTCTGTTGGGTCATTTCGGCGCCGGCATATGGGCTCTGGCCTGGTTGGGTGGCTTTCCTCCCGTTACCTTGTTCGGTATCAGTCTGGAACTGCATTGGTTTGGACATATTCTCGCTGCGATTTATCTAGTCTGGCTGCTGAATCTGTACAACTTCATGGATGGAATTGATGGTATCGCGAGTGTTGAGGCATTGTGTGCTTGCCTTGGTGCTTGTCTGCTTTATGGGCTAAGCGGCGCCCCGGCCCTGATCTGGGGACCGCTGATACTCGCTGCGGCAGTAGTCGGATTCCTGTACTGGAATTTCCCGCCTGCACGGATATTCATGGGGGACGCAGGGAGCGGGTTTCTAGGCATTGCATTGGGGGTTCTGTCGCTCCAGGCTGCTTGGGTTTCCTCGGATTTATTTTGGGCGTGGGTGATCCTGCTAGGCGTGTTCATAGTCGACGCAACGTTTACCTTGATACGTCGATTGCTTCGTGGCGATAAGGTCTATGAGGCTCACCGTAGCCATGCCTATCAGTTCGCTTCCCGTCGATTTGGTAAGCATCTACCTGTAACACTGGCTGTCGGCGCCATCAATCTGTTTTGGCTGTTGCCTGTGGCCTACTCTGTGACGCAACTCGGCCTGGACGGTGCTTGGGGGGTAATTATCGCCTACGTTCCGCTGATTATCCTTGCTTTGAAATTTCATGCAGGCCAGCTCGAAGTGACTACAGCCGCGTGATCCAGTTTGGGTGCCTGATTTAGAAGGTGCCGGCTGCGAGCGAATATGTACAATGATCGAGTGATGTCAGTTTAGGAGCGGTACAAGGTGTTTGAAGCGTTTATGGATCGATTGCGTGCGTTGTTGCTGGGGCTGCCGCGCCGTCAGAAACGACTGATTCAGGTGCTGGCTGATGTAGTCCTGGTATGGATGGCACTTTGGCTGGCGTTTGTCGTGCGTCTGGGGATTGATGAAATGATCAATCCCATCACTACACACACCTGGCTTTTTGTAAGCGCTCCGCTGGTAGCGATTCCGCTGTTCATTCGATTTGGTATGTATCGCGCGGTGATGCGCTATTTTGGCAATGATGCGCTTATAGCAATCATCAAGGCTGTGAGTCTTTCTTCATTAATCCTAGGCTTTATTGTCTATTGGTATAGCAATCACCAAAACGTGGTGCCGCGTTCGATCATCTTCAACTACTGGTGGTTGAGCCTGGTGATGATCGGAGGGTTGCGCCTGGCAATGCGGCAGTACTTCCTCGGTGACTGGTTTTCGGCTGCCCAGCACGTCCCTTTTACAAATCGTGACGATGGTCTGCCGAGAGTCGCGGTTTATGGTGCAGGGGCTGCAGGTAACCAGCTGGTAGCTGCGTTAAGGATGGGCCGCGTCATGCGGCCGGTCGCCTTTATCGATGATGATGACAGCATTTCAAATCGGGTCATCTCGGGTCTGCAGGTTTACAAGCCTCGACACATCGAGCAGATGATCCACGCTACAGGTGCTCAAGAAATACTGCTTGCGATTCCTTCCTCTTCCCGTGGTCGGCGTCGCGAGATTCTTGGTTTCCTTGAAGGCTATCCATTGCACGTGCGCAGCGTACCTGGCTTCATGGACCTGGCGAGTGGCAGGGTGAAAGTAGATGACATTCAAGAAGTCGACATCGCTGATTTGTTAGGTCGTGATGCTGTGCCAGCGCAGGAAGATTTGCTCGAGCACTGCATTGAAGATAAAGCCGTCCTCGTAACCGGCGCGGGCGGTTCAATCGGCTCAGAGCTGTGCAGGCAGATTCTCGCGCAGTCGCCAACCACCCTTATTTTATTCGACCACAGTGAATTCAATCTCTATTGCATTTTGGCAGAACTGGAGCAGCGCATAAGCCGTGAGTCGTTATCGGTAAGGCTATTGCCTATATTGGGCTCCGTGCGTAATCAGGCCAAGTTGCTGGATGTCATGAAGACCTGGCGCATTGATACGGTATATCACGCAGCAGCTTATAAGCATGTGCCTATGGTCGAACACAATATTGCTGAAGGCGTGCTGAATAATGTCATGGGGACGCTCAACACTGCGCAAGCTGCATTGCAGGCGGGCGTTGCTAACTTTGTGTTGATATCCACTGATAAGGCCGTGCGTCCAACGAATGTAATGGGCAGCACCAAGCGGCTTGCTGAGCTAACGTTGCAGGCGTTAAGTCGTGAAATTGCGCCGGTTTTGTTCGGAGACAAATCCAAGGTTTCGCGGGTCAACAAAACTCGTTTTACGATGGTTCGATTTGGAAATGTTCTGGGCTCTTCTGGCTCGGTCATTCCGCTTTTTCACAAACAAATCAAGTCAGGCGGACCTTTAACGGTTACTCATCCGAAGATTACACGTTATTTCATGACTATTCCCGAAGCGGCGCAGTTGGTGATTCAAGCCGGGTCGATGGGACAGGGGGGAGACGTGTTTGTCCTGGATATGGGGGAGCCTGTTAAAATTGTTGAGCTTGCAGAAAAGATGATCCACCTCTCAGGCTTGAGCGTTCGATCGGAAAAAAATCCAAACGGTGACATCGCTATCGAGTTTACGGGGTTACGTCCAGGCGAAAAGCTCTATGAAGAGTTATTGATTGGCGATAACGTAGAGGCGACCAAGCATCCCATGATAATGACAGCGAACGAAGATCACTTGTCCTGGGATGTGCTTAAGGCCAAGCTGACTGATTTACTAGCTGCGGTAGAACAAGACGACTATTCAAGGGTGCGACAATTGTTGCGTGATACCGTCAGTGGTTATGCGCCTGATGGAGAGATTGTTGATTGGATATATCAGCAGCGTAGGCTTGAACCTTAGATATGTGTTCGGTGAGCGCTGATTTAAGAGATACGCCCGCAATCCCTGCGGGCGTTTTTTTTGAAATGATGAGTCGCTCGGTTTGCTGGAATTGATAATGACTTGTTTTGTCTAGATGCACGCAATTGCATTGTTTACAGAGCATTTGTGGTTTCTTTAAAATTAATACCATGATATCGAAGCGAGTTGTGTTCGGTTGGTACAATGAATAAAGGCTGAGGCAGTTTGTGAGTATTCACGGCGGTGTTTCCGATTTGGCGATTCCTGAACCTAACGCGGTAAACCGCCCGACGATTACTGAATATTGTTTGGTTGCACTTACTGTCGTTGGGGCCATCAGTATTCTTGTTTGGCTGATGGTTTACAGTCAATATGGCTTTGACTTTACTGACGAAAGCTTCTATTTGGTATGGGTGGCAACACCACGACTATATGACTGGTCGTTATCGCAGTTTGGATTTATTTATCATCCATTTTATCTGCTTTTTGGAGGAGATGTTGTACGGCTGCGGATGTTTAATGTATTGCTCACTCTGGCTTTGAGTTGGCTGCTGGTTGATAAGATTCTGAAAGAGTTTTTTTCGAATAATATCGCTGGCTACATTCAGCGACTGGCAATGTCTTTTGGTTTTGCAGTGGGTGGCCTGGTTTTTTTTAGCGTATGGGTACTTTCTCCTAGTTATAACAGCCTGAATTTTCAAGCATTACTGATAGTGGCGGCAGGTTTGTTTTCGGCGCAGGCGAAGATAGATAAAGAAAGCATTGCTGGTTGGGTATTTATCGGAGTTGGTGGATGGTTAGTTTTTATGGCCAAACCTAGTAGTGCCGCTTCCCTCGTGGTGTGTGTTTTTATTTGTTTGTTGCTCGCAAGGAAAATCAACGTCCGCTTGATGTTGCTTTGTTCTGCTGTCGTGTTATTTTTGTTGCTTTTAAGTGCGCTGCTGATTGATGGTTCTGTAGTCTCGTTCGTAGGGCGGATTCAAAGAGCGATGGTTTTCGTTGACTATATAGGAGGCGGACATACAGTTGCACAAATATTGAGGGTTGACGATTTTTTGCTGACTCAACAAGATGTACTGCTTTTTCGCATAGCACTGCTTGTTTCTCTTGTCGTACCGATTTCTTTATATGTTAGTCACAGAGTTAGCCGTTTGTCAGGACTCTGTTTTGCGTTCCTGATGTCGTGTGCGGTAATTGCGGTGTTAACCGGTGAGTATATTGTCAAGCTGGAATACAGCAATTTTCATGGGTTGTTGATATTGGCGATTCCGTCGTCAATGCTGTTATTGGGAATCTGCTTTTGTAGACATCGGTTTTTTCTGGATTCATCTCTTTCCCGTTTTTTTATAGCGTTGGCGTTTGCATTATTTCCATATATTTATGCCTTTGGTACCAATAACAACTACTGGCAAGTGGGCAGCTTAGCTGGTTTTTTTTGGTTGCTAAGTGGGCTGGTCCTGTTAGCCCCAGCATTGCGCGGTGAAAAAACAGTTCTTATCCTCGCGCCACTCGCGTTGGCTACTCAGCTGATTGTAGTTGTATTGGTGCAAGCGGGGATGGAGTCGCCGTATAGGCAAACACAGCCGTTGAGATTGAACTCTTACTCAGTAGAAGTAGGGGAAGTTGGCACGACCCTTGTTTTGTCTGAGGAATATGCGGGTTACTTGATAGAAGCCAGGAGTGCTGCCTTACAGGCAGGCTTTCAGCCTGGTACCCCGGTAATTGACTTGAGTGGACAATCACCAGGGATGCTTTACGCGATGGGTGCAACCAGTATTGGACAGGCTTGGATGATCGGCGGTTATCCAGGTAGTTTTAAAATGGCAAGTGAAGCATTGAAGAGGGTCCGCTGTGACCAGTTGGCTGCGGCTTGGCTTCTAACTGAGCCTGAAGGCCCACGAAGTCTTTCTGATAATCTGGTATCCAGCTTCGGAGCTAAGCCTTCAGATTATGAGGTGGTGGGCTCTTGGAAAACAGCCAAAGGTGCGGGAGGGTTCGATCAGCGTCCGGCGCAACAGTTATTGAAACCTATTAAAAATCTCGACACGTCGATCAAGGCGTGTATTGAAAGCAGGAATTGATTCTTAGAGCTCAGTATCAGCGACATATCTGATGAAAAGATGAGGCCGTGATCTGAAGCAAGGCTCAAGGCTAGCTCATTTTCAAGCCAGTTCGGTTAGCTTAAACGAATACGCCGATGTCGCAGTGAACCTGATCTGAACCATACAAGCCGCTATGCTTGTATTACTCGGGCGCGCTTGTTGGGTGCATGATAGGTATATATTTGGTAACTGATACATTTTTGACAGGCTCACGTCATGACCTAAGTTTGGAAGGCAGCTTCGGAAAAGCTGCTTTCTCAATCGATGTCATGGAGCTTCATTTATGCGTACAGGCTATTTCTACTCTCTGGTTTTCGCCCTACTGACCAGCGCCTCTATTGCTGCCATCGCCGCGCCTGCGGCAAAGTCTGAGGCTGGTAACGCACCTATTGCGCTGGAAGTCGCGCCTAAGGCGCTGTCTGGCAAAGTCGACCTCAATGGAGCTGATGCACCGACGCTGCAGCGTGAGCTATCCGGTATTGGGGAGGCCAAAGCCAAGGCGATTGTTGCTTATCGTGACAGTAATGGGCCTTTTTCGTCCGTAGACGAGCTGCTGGAAGTGAAGGGGATAGGCAAGGCGATTCTGGATAAGAACCGCGAGAAGCTGGAAGTGAACTAAGCTTTAGATAAACGCCCAAGAGGCCGGTCATTGACCGGCCTTTTTGCATTTTGGCGTTAAGGACGGCGGCTTGCCTTCTATCGGCATGTAAAAAATTACGACTATCATATTGTCTTTGGATTATGCCTATAATAATTCCTGAGTCCGCCAAAGCAGACGCTCATCTTCCAATCGCATCCTCCCAGGAGCACGCTAATGAATTCTGTCCAAACCCAAGGAACCGCCCTCGTCACCGGAGCCTCCTCCGGAATCGGCGCCATCTACGCTGAGCGTTTGGCGGCGCGTGGTTTTGATCTGTTGCTGGTCGCTCGCGACGAGCAACGCTTGCAGGCAGCGGCGAGCAAGTTGCGCGCCGAGCATGGTGTCCAGGTCGAAGTACTCAAGGCAGACCTCACACAAAAAGATGACGTTCTGAAGCTCGAACAGCGTCTACGCAGCGATTCGAGTATCAGCCTGCTGCTGAACAATGCCGGTGTCGCAACGGATGGTCTGTTGGCCAATTCCGACATGGACCAGATGGAAAAGCTGATCCAGCTCAACGTCACCACCGTCACGCGCCTGGCATCGGCAGCGGCCGCCGCTTTCGCAAAGGCTGGCCGTGGCACGATCATCAATATCGCCTCGGTAGTGGCGTTGTTTCCTGAGCGATTCAACGCGACTTACAGCGCGAGCAAGGCTTATGTGTTAAGTCTGACGCAGTCGTTGAACGCGGAACTGGACGGTACCGGGGTCAAGGTCCAGGCCGTGTTGCCAGGCGTAACACGCACCGAAATCTGGGAGCGCTCCGGTATCGACGCTGCTCAGATTCCCGCAGACATGGTGATGGAAGCCGGGGAGATGGTCGATGCGGCATTGTCCGGTCTGGACCAGGGTGAGTTGATCACCATTCCATCGTTGCCGAACGCCTCCGAGTGGGATGACTTTGTAAAAGCTCGTCTGGTGATGGCCCCGAATCTTTCCAAAAGTACGGCCGCCACGCGTTACAAGTGAGGCGTCTTCAATCGGCTTGAGGTAATTGCGGTATGAGTAATCGTCGAGTGGTTGTAACGGGCATGGGCCTGGTGTCCCCGCTGGGTAGCGATGTCGAGGTGGTCTGGGGGCGCCTGTTGGCTGGACGCTCCGGGTTGCGTCAGTTGCCTGACGAAGTGGTCGCTGATCTGCCGGCCAAGGTCGGCGGCGCGGTGCTCTCCATGACGGAAGATCCCGAGGCGGGTTTCGACCCGGACCGGGCGACGCCGCCCAAAGAGCAGAAAAAAATGGACCGCTTCATTATGTTTGCCATGGAGGCCGCGCGCCAGGCGGTGGAGCAGTCCGGTTGGCAAGCGCAAGACGCTAATGGTCAGGAGCGCACCGCGACGATTATCGGCTCGGGCGTGGGTGGTTTCGGCGCAATTGCCGATGCGGTCCGTACAACCGACAGCCGCGGTCCGCGACGTTTGTCGCCATTTACCATTCCTTCCTTTCTGGTCAACCTCGCGGCCGGTCATGTGTCGATCCAGCATGGTTTCAAAGGCCCGCTGGGTGCTCCGGTGACAGCGTGCGCGGCCGGGGTCCAGGCGATTGGCGATGCGGCGCGGCTGATTCGTTGTGGCGAGGCGGATATCGCCGTGTGCGGGGGCGCGGAAGCCGCGATCGATCGGGTCAGCCTCGCCGGCTTCGCGGCTGCGCGTGCCTTGTCCAGTGGTTACAACGACACCCCGGAGCGTGCCTCTCGGCCATTCGACAGTGGTCGTGATGGTTTCGTGATGGGGGAAGGTGCTGGCCTTCTGGTGATCGAATCGCTTGAACATGCCCTTGCCCGTGGGGCTCAGCCCTTGGCCGAACTGGTCGGATACGGCACCAGTGCCGATGCCTATCACCTGACTGCCGGCCCCGAAGATGGCAGCGGCGCGCGTCGGGCAATGTCGCTGGCCCTGGCCCAGGCGGGCATTTCTGCCGCACAGGTGCAGCATCTCAACGCTCACGCCACCTCGACCCCGGTTGGGGACCTTGGAGAATTGGCGGCCATCAAGTCATTGTTCGGTTCGGACAACAAGATCGCGGTGACATCGACCAAGTCCGCCACCGGGCATTTGCTGGGGGCGGCGGGCGGGATTGAGGCGATCTTCACGCTGTTGGCGATCCGCGATCAAGTCGTGCCGCCCACCCTCAATTTCGAAAACCCGGACCCGGCGGCGCAAGGCGTGGACATCGTCCACGGTCAGGCGCGGCCGATGGCGATCGAATATGCACTGTCCAATGGCTTCGGGTTTGGCGGGGTCAATGCCAGCGTGCTCTTCAAACGCTGGCAGGATTAATCCCAGGGCTGTTTGAGAAATTCGCGTGTCACGTCGAGAATCCGCTGGGCCATCTCCTGATTCTCGACACTGCGCGACAGCAACAACGCCCCGACCAGGGCCGACATAATGAAGATGCTGCGGTCGGCGGCATCTTCGCCTTCAAGCGTGCCTTGCACTTGTTGCAGCCTCGAATTGAGCACCACGTCAGAGGTCGGACTGGGTTGTCCGCGCAAGCCAAGCTCCGAGGACATGGTCGGCAGCGGGCAACCCTGATCGGGTGACGTCTGGTGCCATTCAGACAGATAGGTGTCGATGAATGCTTCCAGCGGGTGCTCCTGCGCGAACAGCTCGGCACAGATGGCGTCGCACTGTTCGCCGGCGGCCTGCAGGGCCTTTTCCACCAGTTCGTCCTTGGACTTGAAATGCGAGTAGAACCCGCCGTGGGTCAGCCCCAGCGCTTTCATCAGGGGTTGCAGGCCGGTCGCGCCAATACCGTCGCGGCGAAATCGCGCCGATGCTTCCTTGATGATGCGTTGATGGGTCTGGGCTTTATGGTCCTGCGAGTAACGCATCTGAAATCTCCGCAACAATGCGCCATCTTAACCAATGAAAATGGGATGGTGACTGTACTTCTACTTCTAAAAAGCATGCAGATGCGACCAACTTCGTCCTGCCGCATCGATTCAGCTGGCACGAATAGTGATTACTTGTCAGCTGCCGATTGTTGAACAATCACGAGGCGATGAGCATGAACAGTGGACTGTCCCTGGCCGATCACATCACATTGGAGTTGCGCGCCGACATCATAGGCGGTCGCCTGCTGCCTGGTATGGCGCTGGTGGAAAACGAATTGGTGTCTGCCTACAACGCCTCCCGTAACACCATTCGTGAAGCGTTGCACCGCCTGGGGCAGGATGGACTGACCCGTTACGTGCGCAACAAGGGCGTGATGGTGCGCAAGCTGGGTCAGGATGATGTTCGGGATTTGTTCAAGGTCCGGCGTACCCTGGAACTGCAAGCCATCAGCGTGAGCCCGCCATTGCGCGATGATCAATCGGGCCGGATGCTCGAGGCGCTGGAGGCCACCGAGCTGGCCCGGGAACGCGAGGACTGGCGCGCCGTCGGCACCCACAGCCTGGCGTTTCATCAACACATCGTCGGGTTGCTGCGCAGCCCATTGTTCGATGAGTTTTTCACCAACGTTGTTGCGCAACTGCGCCTGGCGTTCTGCGCCGCGCCCGATGAATCACGTTTTCAGGCGCCCTGGCTGGCTCGTGACCGGCAGATCCATGACTTTCTCGCTGAGGGCGACAAGCGCGCCGCCGCAGACGCCATGAGCGCTTACCTCGATGACTCTGAACACCTTCTGTTGCAAATGCTTGCCCCAACCCCCCATCACTGATCGAGGATGTGTGTCATGTACAAAGACTATCCGGCGGCCTATCAAGTCAGCAAAGGCTCGGCCTTGCAGGTGGACAAAGCCTTCTACGAACGGATTCGCGACACCAGGGAAGGCCGCACGCTGATCGAGCAGTTTGAAGTGCCGATCCGCACCGGTCGCGCCTGGAACGTGCCGGCCGGGCACGTGTTTCGTGTGACCACGCCGGTCGGCCCGCAAGTCGGCGACTTCAACGTCTGGAACGCCAACGACCCGCGCGAGCGTTTGTGGGCGGCGCGGACCCGGCAACTGCAGGGCGCCCATGTCAGCACCCATGACCGGCTCTGGTCGAACCTGCCTTTTTTACGGCCGCTGGTGACCATCACCGACGACAGCCTGGCCGATTACGGCATCGATGAACATGGGGGGCGTTTGCACGATTTGCTGGGTACGCGCTGCGATCCCTATGTGAACAAAATGCTCACCGGCGAGGACTTCCATCATCACTGCCACTCCAACCTGACGCGCGCCGTGTTGCCCCATGGCCTGACCGAGTTCGACGTGCATGACGTGCTGAACATTTTTCAGTGTACGGGCCTGAACCACGACGACATGTACTTCATGAAGGCCTGTCCGGCGCAGAAGGGCGATTACCTGGAGTTCTTTGCCGAGATCGATCTGCTGTGTGCGCTGTCGACCTGTCCGGGAGGGGACCTGTCACTGGCCATGTGGGGGCCTGATGCGCAGGATCCGCTCAGCGTCTGTCGCCCGCTGGGCGTGGAGATTTATCGGTTGGAGGATTCATTGCTCGAGGGCTGGAGCCAGCCTGAACGTGCTGCGTATAAAGGGCTGCATGGCTTGCACATCGCCAAGGCCGACTGGGAAAAATAATCGGACGTAGGAGCGAGGCTTGCCCGCGAAGGCGTCCCTGAGATCGCCTTCGTGGGCAAGCCTCGCTCCTACAGAAGCTGTTCAGCAGTTTTTTAGCGGTCCTGCGCATCCTTGGCGTCCGCTTCCGCGTTGCGTTCCGCGACACGTTTACGTTGCTCTTCGGTCAGTTCGACCTTGTTGGCAGTGTCACGCAGCATCATCAAACCACCAACGATCGAGCCGATTGCAACGACCAGAATCAACCAGGCATACCAGGGCATAGGGCTCTCCTTGAGGGCAGGCCGATTGGCGGGTTTCGCCAATCGATCGTGCATACCACTTTGAGCGATTTCATATCGCGGTGGTTCCATTCTATGCCTGATCTGTCGGTAACACCTGAGACCATTCAGAGTCCGGTCAACATCGCGTCGGCCGGTGCATCCGCGCGCAATTGCGCGGTGAGCATGAAGTACACGAAGCCCACCGCCATGAAGCCGAGGAAGATCAAGCCGATCAACGTGTTGAACCAGGCCATCGCCACCAGGCACACCACCGCCAGGATCAGCGCAATCATCGGCACCAGCGGGTAGCACGGCGCGCGGAAGGTGCGCTCCAGGTTCGGTTCGGTTTTACGCAACTTGAACAGGCTGAGCATGCTCATGATGTACATCACGATTGCGCCGAACACCGCCATGGTGATCATCGCCGCGGTCAGCGTCATGCCACCGAGATTGATCAAACCGTCGCTGTAGATCGCCGCGATACCGATTACGCCGCCGGCAATGATCGCCCGATGGGGTGTCTGGAAGCGCGACAGTTTGGCCAGCGACGCCGGCAGGTAACCGGCGCGGGCGAGGGCGAAGAACTGCCGCGAGTAGCCGAGGATGATCCCATGGAAACTCGCCACCAGGCCGAACAGGCCGATCCACACCAGCATGTGCAACCAGCCCGAGCTTTCGCCGACCACGGTTTTCATGGCTTGTGGCAGCGGGTCGTTGATGTTCGACAGGGTGCGCCAGTCGCCGACGCCGCCGGCAAAGAACATCACGCCCATGGCCAGCAATACCAGGGTCAGGATGCCGCTGATGTAGGCCTTGGGAATCGTGCGTTTCGGATCCTTGGCTTCTTCGGCGGCCATTGCTGCGCCTTCAATGGCGAGGAAGAACCAGATGGCGAAAGGAATCGCCGCGAACATCCCGGCAATCGCCGGCGCCCCGAACACATCGGAACCGGCCCAGCCATTGAGCGCAAAGTTGCTGAAACTGAACGCCGGAGCGACCACGCCCATGAACACCAGCAGTTCCGCCACGGCCAATACGCAGACAATCAACTCGAAGGTGGCGGCCAGTTTCACGCCGAGAATGTTCAGGCCCATGAACACGATGTAGGCGCCGACCGCTGCGTGCTTCGGGTCGAGGGCCGGGAATTGCACATTCAGGTAAGCGCCGATAGCCAAGGCAATTGCCGGCGGGGCGAAGACGAACTCGATCAGCGTCGCCAACCCGGCGATCAATCCGCCTTTCTCGCCAAAGGCGCGGCGGCTGTAGGCAAAGGGGCCGCCAGCATGGGGAATCGCCGTGGTCAGTTCGGTGAAGCTGAAGATGAAGCAGGTGTACATCGTGGCGACCATGAACGAGGTCACCAGGAACCCGAGTGTTCCGGCCACGCCCCAGCCGTAACTCCAGCCGAAATACTCACCGGAAATCACCAGTCCGACCGCAATACCCCACAGGTGCAACGTGCCCAGCGTGGGTTTGAGTTGTGTGTTCATGCGTTTGCTCCCTGAACGGTTTGAAAAGCGTCGGGGGGAGGCGTTTGCAGTGGGCGTGCCAGTGTTGTGATAGCAGTCGTAAAGCGTAAAAAGGTGTCGTATCGGGGATGTACGGTGCTGGATGCATGCATTTTGGTGCGCTAGTTGGGGGCGTTGTCGTGTGTTCTGCCGTCTTCGCGGGCAAGCCTCGCTCCTACAAGGGCGAGCGCTCCACGGACCTGTAGGAGCGAGGCTTGCCCGCGAAGGGGCCCGCTCGGACACCGCCGTAACGAAGGCATAAACCCACTCTTTACGCATTCTTTATGCCCCGCCACACCCCTCGGTCTCGTTCCTTTACAGCCTCCCTGCCGACAATGGCTCCACACGCGGCAATACGCCGTAACACGGAGAACTTCCATGAGCGTTCTGGACGGGGTGTCACTGCTATTGGCAGTGGGGCTGTTCATTTATCTGTTGGTTGCGCTGTTGCGCGCGGACCGGAACTAGGAGCGGCTATGCACAGTTATGACTATTGGCTGATCCTGGCCTTCTTTGCCGTGGTGCTGATCCCGGCACCGTTCCTTGGGCGGTTCTACTACAAGGTCATGGAAGGCCAGCGCACCTGGCTTTCGCCGATCCTCGGACCGGTCGAACGTGGTTGTTATCGGGTGGCCGGCGTTGATCCGCAGGCCGAACAGAGCTGGCAGAAATACACCCTGGCCTTGCTCGCCTTCAACCTCGCGGGCTTTTTGCTGTTGTTCGCGATCCTGTTGTTCCAGGACCACTTGCCGTTGAACCCGCAAAACCTGCCGGGTCAGGAGTGGACGCAAGCGTTCAACACCGCCGTCAGCTTCATGACCAATACCAACTGGCAGTCCTACAGCGGCGAAGCGACCCTGAGCTACCTGAGCCAGATGGTCGGCCTCACCGTGCAGAACTTCGTCAGCGCCGCCACCGGCCTGGCGGTATTAGTTGCGCTGTGCCGCGGTATTGGTCGCAAGTCGAGCAAGACCCTGGGCAACTTCTGGGTCGACATGACCCGCGCCACCCTCTACGGCCTGTTGCCCCTGTGTCTGCTGCTGGCGCTGTACCTGGTCTGGCAGGGCGTGCCGCAAACCTTCGCGCAGTACGTGAATGCCGTGACCATGCAAGGCGTCGATCAGGTGATTCCGCTCGGTCCGGCCGCCAGCCAGATTGCGATCAAGCAACTGGGCACCAACGGCGGTGGCTTCTTCGGCGTCAACTCGGCGCACCCGTTCGAGAACCCGACAGCGTGGAGCAACCTGTTCGAAGTTGGCTCGATCATTCTGATCCCGGCCGCGCTGGTGTTCACCTTCGGCCACTACGTGAAAGACCTGCGTCAGAGCCGCGCGATCATCGCCTGCATGCTGGCGCTGTTCCTGATCGGCGGCGCGACCTCGTTGTGGGCTGAATACCAACCTAACCCGACCCTGAACAACGTCGCCGTCGAACAGACCGCGCCGCTGGAAGGCAAGGAAGCGCGCTTCGGCACGACCGCCACGGTGCTGTGGTCGGTGACCACCACCGCAGCGTCCAACGGTTCGGTCAACGGCATGCACGACAGCCTCAATCCGCTGAGCGGCATGGTCGCATTGGTCAACATGATGGTTGGCGAAGTGATCTTCGGCGGCGTCGGCGCGGGGCTCTACGGCATGTTGCTCAACGTGTTGATCGCGGTGTTCCTCGCCGGCCTGATGATCGGTCGTACCCCGGAATACCTGGGCAAGAAACTCCAGGCGAAGGAAGTCCAGTTGCTGGTCGTGACCTTGCTGGTGATGCCGGTCGGCGTGCTGGTGCTCGGTGCGATTGCCGCGAGTCTGCCCGGCCCGGTCGCGGCGGTGAGTAACCCCGGTGCCCACGGTTTCAGCCAGTTGCTGTACGCCTACACCTCGGCCAGTGCCAACAACGGTTCGGCCTTTGGCGGCTTCGGTGCCAACACGGCGTTCCACAACCTGATGCTGGGTCTTGGCATGTTGATCGGTCGCTTCGGTTACATCCTCCCGGTATTGGCGTTGGCCGGCAGCCTGGCAATGAAGAAAACCGCACCGATCGGCCAGAACAGCTTCCCGACCCATGGCCCGCTGTTCGTGACATTGCTGACCGTGACCATTTTGCTGGTGGGTGGTTTGACCTTCCTGCCGACATTGGCGCTGGGTCCTATTGCTGAACATCTGAGCATGGGCTTCTAAGGAATCCATCATGAATATGCCTGTAAGCAAAACCGTCGTCGCCAAGGCGCCGGAACAACCCAAAACTGCGATCTCGGCCCTCTGGCGCCCGGCGCTGGTGCAAGCCTTCGTCAAGCTCGACCCACGGCAATTGCAGCGTGCGCCAGTGATGCTGGTGGTCGAACTGACCGCGATCCTGACCACCGTGCTGTGCTTCATTCCCGACAGTGCCGTGCCGACCTTCGTCGCTGCGCAAATCGCCCTGTGGCTGTGGTTCACCGTGCTCTTCGCCAACTTCGCCGAAGCCTTGGCCGAAGGTCGCGGCAAGGCCCGCGCCGACAGCCTCAAGGCCGGCAGCGAAGGCTTGAGCGCCCGCCGTAAAACCAGTAACGGCACTTTTCAAGTGGTACCGGCCACCAGCCTGCGCAAGGACGATGTGGTGCGCGTTGAAGCCGGGGAAATGATCCCCGGTGACGGCGAGGTCATCGAAGGTATTGCCGCCGTCAACGAAGCGGCGATCACCGGCGAATCCGCGCCAGTGATTCGTGAGTCCGGGGGCGACCGTTCGGCTGTCACCGGCAACACTCGCCTGGTCTCTGACTGGCTGCTGGTGAAGATTACCGCCAACCCCGGCGAGTCGACACTGGACCGCATGATCGCTCTGGTCGAAGGCGCCAAACGCCAGAAAACCCCGAACGAAGTCGCGCTCGACATCCTGCTGATCGGCCTGACCCTGATCTTCCTGCTGGTAGTCGTCACCCTGCAACCGTTCGCCCACTTCGCCAACGGCAGCCTGCCGCTGGTGTTTCTGGTGGCGTTATTGGTCACGTTGATTCCGACCACCATTGGCGGTTTGTTGTCCGCCATCGGTATTGCCGGGATGGACCGTCTGGTGCGCCTGAACGTGATCGCCAAATCCGGTCGCGCCGTGGAAGCGGCGGGGGACGTTCACGTCCTGCTGCTGGACAAGACCGGCACCATCACGTTCGGTAACCGTCGCTGCACCGCAGTGCATCCGGCGCCGGGCGTCACCGCCCGTGAACTGGCGGAGGGCGCATTGTTTGCCTCGCTGGCCGATGACACGGCTGAAGGTAAGTCCATCGTCGAGTACCTGCGCGGCACTCAGCCACAACCTGAGCCCGCCGCCGAGTTGCTGACGGCCGTACCATTCAGCGCGGAAACCCGTCTGTCCGGTGTCGACTATCAGGGGCGTGTGTATCGCAAAGGCGCGGTGGATTCATTGCTGGCCTTCGTCGGTGTGAAACGCGCCGACCTGGCCGCGCCGCTGTCCCGTGAGATCGACAAGATCGCTCAAAGCGGCGGTACCCCGTTACTGGTCTGCGCCGACGGCAAATTGCTTGGTGTGATCCACCTCAAGGACGTGGTCAAGCCCGGCATCCGCGAGCGTTTTGCCGAGCTGCGCAAACTGGGCATCCGCACGGTCATGGTGACCGGCGACAACCCGCTGACCGCCGCTGCCATTGCTGCCGAAGCGGGCGTGGATGACGTGCTGGCCGAGGCTACGCCAGAGAAAAAACTGGCGCGCATTCGCCACGAACAGAACGACGGTCGCCTGGTTGCCATGTGCGGCGACGGCGCCAACGATGCCCCGGCCCTGGCCCAGGCTGACGTCGGCATGGCGATGAACGACGGTACGCAAGCCGCGCGCGAGGCGGCGAACATGGTCGACCTCGACAGCGACCCGACCAAGCTGCTGGACGTGGTGCAGATCGGTAAGGAATTGCTGGTGACCCGCGGTGCGCTGACGACGTTTTCCATCGCCAACGACGTGGCCAAATACTTCGCGATCCTGCCGGCGCTGTTCGCCTCGATCTACCCGCAATTGGGCGTGCTGAACGTCATGCATCTGAGCAGTCCGCAGAGCGCGATTCTCTCGGCGATCGTGTTCAACGCCTTAATCATTGTGGTGCTGATTCCACTGGCGCTGCGTGGGGTTCGAGTGCAGGCCGCGAGCGCGGCGGCGTTGCTGCGACGCAATCTGCTGGTCTACGGATTGGGCGGGATTGTAGTGCCGTTCGTGGGGATCAAGGCGATCGACATGCTGCTGACGGCGTTGCATCTGGTTTGACGGTCGGGAGCTGTGGTGGGGTTTTTGTGGCGAGGGAGCTTGCTCCCGCTGGGCTGCGAAGCGCGGCCCCATCCCAGACACCGTGTTTGTTCAGGTACACCGCATTTGCCGGGTTGACGACTGCTTCGCAGTCGAGCGGGAGCAAGTGACGTGTGTGCCTGATGAATGTTCTTTGAATTCGAGGATTTTGAAATGTCCACAATGATACGTCCGGCCCTGAGCTTGCTCGTGCTGATGACCCTGATCACCGGCGTCGCTTACCCCTTGGTCGTCACTGGCGTCGCCCAGGTCGCGTTCCCGGATCAAGCCAATGGCAGCCTGGTGCGTGACGCCGGCGGCAAGGTCCGTGGCTCTTCGCTGATTGCCCAGGATTTCGTTGGCGATGCCTGGTTCCATCCACGGCCATCGGCGGGTGCGTTTGCCACCGTGTCGAGCAGCGCCAGCAACCTTTCGCCGAGCAATCCGGCGCTGGCCACTCGGGTGATCGACGATGCCAACAAACAGCTGGTGCCCGGTCAGGGGCCAGTGCCCTTGGCGATGGTGACCACCTCCGGCAGCGGCCTCGATCCCCACTTGCCACCGGCGGCGATTGCCTATCAACTGGCGCGTGTTGCGGCGGCGCGTAATTTGCCGGTGTCTACGCTTCAGCAATTGATGAATGCGCACATTGAGCAGCCATTGGTGGGGCCGCCGGTGGTGAATGTGTTGGCGCTAAACATCGCGCTGGAAAACCTGTAGAAGATGATCGTTCCCACGCTCTGCGTGGGAATGCATCAACGGACGCTCCGCGTTCGGCTCTGAAGGAGACGCGGAGCGTCCCGAGCTGTATTCCCACGCGGAGCGTGGGAACGATCAATCAAGATAAGGCAATGACAAATGAGTGACTCCGGCCGCGCCGACGCGCTGTTAGCAGACCTGCCCCGCGATGGCCGTGGCCGGCTCAAGGTTTTCCTCGGCGCCGCGCCCGGTGTCGGCAAGACCTACGCCATGCTGCAAGCGGCTCACACCCAATTGCGCCAGGGCGTGAAAGTCATCGCCGGCGTGGTTGAAACCCACGGCCGCGCCGAGACCGAAGCGCTGCTCGGCGGCTTGCCGCAGCAGCCCTTGGTGCGCTTGGAATACCGAGGCGTCACGCTCGAAGAAATGGACCTCGACGGTCTGCTCGCGGCCAAGCCGAAATTGGTGCTTGTGGACGAACTGGCCCACACCAACGCCCCTGGCAGCCGTCACGCCAAGCGCTGGCAAGACATCCAGGAATTGCTCGCCGCCGGCATCGACGTGTTCACCACGGTCAACGTTCAGCACCTCGAAAGCCTCAATGATCAAGTGCGCGGGATCACCGGCGTGCAGGTTCGCGAAACCCTGCCGGACTGGGTGCTGCAAGAAGCCTACGAACTGCTGCTGATCGACCTGCCGCCACGCGAACTGCTTGAGCGTCTTCGTGACGGCAAGGTCTACGTGCCGGAGCAGGCGCGGGCGGCCATCGACGCTTTCTTCACCCAGACCAACCTCACCGCCCTGCGCGAACTGGCAATGCAAACCGCCGCTGCGCAGGTGGACGATGACCTGGCCCAGGGATATCGACAACTTGGCCAGGCCGCGCCAGCGGTGCGCGGTCGATTGTTGGTCGGCGTCGATGGCGATGCTCAGGCCGAACGCCTGGTGCGCCACGCCAGCCGCGTCGCCCAGCGTCGGCATCTGCCGTGGAGCCTGGTGCACGTGGACAACGGCAGCGTGCGCGACGAACAGTCGCGACTGCGCCTGCAAAGTGCCCAGCAACTGGCCGAGCGACTGGGCGGCGAAGTGGTGTTACTGCGCGCCGGTGAAGTCGCAAAAACATTGATCCAGCACGCTGCCGAACGCCGTGCCAGCCTGGTGCTGGTCGGTCAATCGCGCCAGCGTTTGCGTCGGCGCTTGTTCGGCGGCGGTCTGGCATCACGCTTGCTGCGTGATGCGCGGGGGCTGGAAATCAACGTCCTCGACAGTGATCACGAACAGCATCAGCCGCGTCAGCGTTCGGCGCATTCGCTGGTGTGGTTCGACTACGCGCTGGCGGTCGTGGCGACGGTGCTGGCCACTGCTTTGGCCTGGGCCGTGGCGAGCGTCTTGCCGCTGCCGAATATATCGCTGGTGTTCCTCGCCGCCGTGTTGCTGGTGGCGGTGCGCAGCAGCCTGGGCCCGGCGCTGGCTTGTGCGGCGCTGTCGTTTCTGACCTATGACTTTCTGTTTATCCCGCCGAATTTTTCGTTCGCCATCCAGCGCGAAGAAGACGTGCTGACTTTGCTGTTCTTCCTGCTGATGGCGGCCCTCACCGGCAACCTCGCGGCGCGGCAACGGCGGCAATTGCAAGCATTGCGCGACACCCAGGAAGAGACCACCGAACTGCTCGACCTGTCGCGCAAACTCACCGCCGCCACCGACCGCCAGGCCGTGGTCAGCGCTGCGGCCCAGCACCTCAATGGCTGGAGCGATCTGCAACTGTGCCTGCTCAACCGCGACGGCCAGGGTGGCTGGAAGGTCGAGACCGGCGGCCCGCTGGAGTTTTCCGAAGCCGAGCGCGCTGCCGCCGATTGGGCCTGGCAACACGACCAGCCGGCGGGCGCAGGCACCGGCACGCTGCCGTTCGGGCGTTGGTGGTGGTGGCCGTTGTCGGTGGAAGACGGACCGTTGGCGCTGCTCGGTGTGTGCGCCAAAGAAGGCCAGACCTTGAGCGGTCAGCGTCGGCGTTTGTTGACGGCGTTGAGTCAACCGCTGGCCCAGGCCTTGGCTCGCGCGCAACTGGCCGAAGACCTGGAAGCGGCGCGCCTGCACGGCGAAACCGAGCAGTTGCGCAGCGCCTTGCTGGCGTCGGTGTCCCACGATTTGCGCACGCCGCTGACCTCCATGCGCGGCAGCATCGACAGTCTGCTGGCCCTCGGTGAAGCCATCCCGCTGGAGGATCGCCGCGAACTGCTTGAAGGCACCCGCGATGAAGCCGAGCGCCTCGACCGTTACATTCAAAACCTGCTGGACATGACCCGCCTCGGTCACGGTGCGTTGAAGCTGGCGCGGGACTGGGTGTCGCCGGCCGATATTGTCGGCAGTTCGCTCAATCGTCTGCGCGCGGTACTGGCGCCGTTGCAGGTCAGCACCGAAGTGCCGGCCGAATTGCCGCTGCTGTACGTGCATGCCGCGCTGATCGAGCAGGCGCTGGTCAATGTGCTGGAAAACGCCGCGCGTTTTTCTCCGCCTCACGGCCGTCTGCAATTACGCGCCGGCGCCAATGACAGCGAGCTGTTTTTCTCGGTCAGCGACGAGGGGCCAGGGATTCCGGAGGAAGAGCGGGCGAAGATTTTCGACATGTTCTACACCGCTGCGCGCGGTGATCGGGGCGGGCAGGGCACCGGCCTGGGGTTGGCGATCTGTCAGGGCATGGTCGGCGCGCATGGCGGTCGGATCAGCGTCGCGGACGGCATTGAAGGGCGCGGCACCTGCATCACACTGCACTTGCCATTGCAGGAACAGCCGGGCCTTGAAAGTGAAGCCTGATACCCTTTGGACATCTCCATGCCACGATCAGAAACCATGAGCCAGACCGCGACCATTTTGGTCATCGACGACGAACCGCAAATCCGCAAATTCCTGCGCATCAGCCTCGCTTCCCAGGGTTACAAGGTACTGGAGGCCGGCAATGGCAACGAAGGGCTGGCCCAGGCGGCATTGAACAAACCCGACTTGCTGGTGCTCGATCTCGGCCTGCCGGACATGGACGGCCAGCAAGTGCTGCGCGAGTTTCGCGAATGGTCGACGGCGCCGGTGCTGGTGCTTTCGGTGCGTGCCAGCGAAGGGCAAAAGGTGGAAGCGCTCGATGGCGGTGCCAACGATTACGTGACCAAGCCGTTCGGTATCCAGGAGTTCCTCGCCCGGGTGCGTGCGTTATTGCGTCAGGCCCCCGTTGGCGAGGCTCAGCAAGCGGCGCTGACGTTTGGCCCGCTGACCGTGGACCTGGCCTATCGCCGGGTGCTGCTCGATGGCGCCGAAGTCGCGCTGACCCGCAAAGAGTATGCGGTGCTGGCGCAACTGGCCCGGCATCCCGGGCGGGTGATCACCCAGCAGCAACTGCTGAAAGATATCTGGGGGCCGACCCATACCGAGGACAGTCATTATTTGCGGATTGTTGTGGGGCATCTGCGCCAGAAGCTGGCGGATGATCCGACTCAGCCACGGTTTATTGTTACCGAGGCGGGGGTTGGTTATCGGTTGTTGAGTGAGGGAAGTCTTTAGCTTTTTGGTGTCCGGCCTATTGTCTTCGCGGGCAAGCCTCGCTCCTACAGGATGAGAATCGTTCACAAAGCTCGCGAACGACTCAAACCCTGCAGGAGCGAGGCTTGCCCGCGAAGAGGCCACCGTCATCCGAAAACTTCAGGCATCCCGCTCATTCTCGTATCTATCCAGCGTATCCCGCGCAATCTCCCGCCCCAGCGCGATCAACTCCGGCGCCTTGTAAAACTCGAAAAACCGGCACACCCGTTTCGGCACGTTGATCAGGATGTCCGGCGGATACCCGGCGATCTTGTACTGCGCCAACGACGTCTGCATCACCTCGAAACTCTGGTTGATCAGGTCCAGCAACGACGCCGGGCCCACGTTGTCGATGATGAACGAACCTGTGGCGGATTTCGGTGCGCCTTCGCGTTCGGGGGCGGCTGCCGGTTGCTGGGCTTCGGGTTCGGCGGATTCGATCCAGGGGTTGATGTCGGCCGCTTCGGCCATCAACGCTTCCTTTTCCAGCAACAGCAATTGTTCGGCCTGCTTGCGGCGGAACGGCATTTTTGAACCCAGGGAATTGATCAGGCTGTCGAACCGCGTCTTGAACGCGGGCGGACGCTGAATCACCGGCAGTTTATAGTGGCGCTGGTTGGTGGAGTTGAGGTTGACCGCAATGATCAGGTCGCAATGGCTCGACACCACGGGCACGATCGGCAAAGGGTTGAGAATGCCGCCGTCCACCAGCATGCGATTGCCCTGCATCACGGGTGTGAACAGGCTCGGAATCGCTGCCGAGGCGCGCATGGCCTGGTGCAGGCAGCCTTCCTGGAACCAGATTTCCTGCTGGTTGGTCAGGTCCGTGGCCACCGCCGTGTAAGGGATACGCAGGTCTTCGATGTTGATCTCGCCGACGATCTTGCGAATCTGCCCGAACACTTTCTCCCCGCGAATCGCGCCCAGACGAAAACTGACGTCTACCAGACGCAAGACGTCTAGGTAGTCCAGGCTTTCGATCCAGTCGCGATAATCGTCAAGCTTGCCGGCGGCGTAGATCCCGCCGACCACGGCGCCCATCGAGCATCCTGCAATGCAGGCGATGTCGTAGCCGCGCCGTTCGATTTCTTCAATGACACCGATATGGGCATAGCCCCGGGCCCCGCCTGAGCCCAGCACCAGTGCGACACGCTTTTTCATGAATCGCCCTCGTCTGACAAGGTTCAACAATGCACCCATCACGGGGGGCGCTTCAATCGCTTAGGTCGCTTGGTGGGCCAAGGGCGTCGTTTTTTCGACACTCCATGGCGGCGCATGGGTATTCTCACGCACACTTGACGTTTGCGCGGCGGGGCCAAGGCACTTTTCACGTGCCAGACCGTCTTACCAGCACGACTGTTTACCTAATGTTGAGGTGTGAGTGATGAAAGCCTGGATTTGCGTGCCATTGATTGCCCTGGCGCTTGCCGGTTGTGCCGGCAAAACCGCTTATCGTGACAGCTGCGGTAGTGGACTCGATGCGGCGTGGCATGAACTGGACCTGGCCAAGGCCGAGGGTTTTGCCGGCACCGTCAGCTACTCCAAGGCCCTGTCGCTGTTGACGGCGGCCAAGACCCAGCAGCAATTCGAAGGCTTCGAAGGCTGCACCAAGAAAGCCGAGAAGGCCCGCTTCTATATTCGTGAGTCACGTGCCGGCCGTTGAGGCATGATGTAGGGAATAGTGGACATTCGATTCAGGGAGCAAGCGATGTCGGCCTTGGTTGATCGGTTGGTGGCTCAAGTACTGAGTCTGGAAGTTCGTCTGCTGGCTTGCCAGGCGCGCCTGAGTGCGCGCACCGACCCGGAAGCGTTGCACGAGCTGCGCACCACGGTTCGCCGGCTGCGCAGTCTGTTGCGACCGTTGCGCGGGCTGCCTGGCGTCGAGCAACTGGAGGCGGCGTCGTCCCGGGTTGGCGAGTTGACCACGCCGTTGCGTGATCGCGAGGTGCTGGCGGCCTACCTGCTCAAGAACGGTCAACCCGAGGCCGCGCAACGACGTATGGCGCAGATGGCCAAGGCGTATCCGGCGGTGGCAACAAGCCCCGAGGTCACGCAGTTACTGATGATTCTCGACGCGTTTCCGCGTTTCCTCCGTGCTTCCCAGCGTCAGGGCCTGCTCAAGGGCCTGCGCAAACGCATCGAAAAGCGCCTCGCCAAGCAATGGAAGAAACTCGATCAGGCCCTGCACGATCCTGCCCATGATCGCCATCGCTTGCGTCTGTTGATCAAGCGCGTGCGCTACGGCATCGACGCCTACCCCGAACTTGACCGATTGCCCGACGCGGCGATGCCACGTTTGAAGTCGGCACAAGGTGCCCTGGGTGAGTGGCATGACTGTTTTCAATGGCTGGCCAGGGCTGAACAGGAGCCTGATCTGCACCCGTGTGTCGCCGTCTGGAAAACCACCATGGCCAAGGCCGAGGAACGCGCCGACCGCGTTCTCGACAAACTCAGCGACGCCTGCTTCAAATCCTGAAAACACCCCGATCAAATGTGGGAGCGAGCCTGCTCGCGAAGCGGTGTATCAGTCGGCATCAAGGCTGGCTGACAGACCGCTTTCGCGAGCAGGCTCGCTCCCACAGTGGTTTGGGTGTTGAACCAGGGACAGGCACGGCTCATCTGTCAGTGCTTTTGGCCGGAATAAGCGCTGTGCCGTCTGCGCTGGCTGGTTAAGATCTCTCCATCTTTTTTCCGCACTGAGGTTTCCATGCGCTTTTCCGATCTGCTCGACGCCGTCCGCAGCCAGCCGCTGGCGCTGTCTATTCCGGCCGGATGGGCTCAGGGGCGTGCCAGTTTCGGTGGCCTGGTGGCCGCGTTGCAATACGAAGCCATGCGCGCAAAAGTCCCGGCGGATCGGCCGGTGCGTTCGCTGGCGATCACCTTTGTCGGGCCAGTCGAACCCGAAGTGCCGGTCAGTTTTGAGGTCGATGTGTTGCGCGAAGGCAAAGCCGTCAGCCAGGTGCTGGGCCGGGCGATGCAAAAGGGGCAAGTGGTGACGTTGATCCAGGGCAGCTTCGGTGCCTCGCGACCTTCCGAAGTGGCGGTCGCGGCCGAGCCGGCACCTGAAATGAAGCACTGGGACGATTGCCAGGAACTGCCTTATATCAAAGGCGTACTACCGGAATTCATGCAGCATCTGGCGATGCGCTGGAGTGTCGGCGGTCTGCCGTTCACCGGCAACAAATCCCGCGATATGGGCGGCTGGGTGCGTTTGCGTGGGGACGTGAAGGAAGAGGCGCTCGGCGAGTCGCATATTCTGGCGCTGGTGGACGCCTGGCCACCGGCCCTGTTGCCACACCTGAGCAAACCCGCGATGGGCAGCACGCTGACCTGGACCATAGAATTCGTCCAGCCGTTGCTCGAGTTGAGTACGCTGGACTGGTGCAAATACCTGGTGGAAATCGAGCATGGCGCTGATGGCTACGGTCACGCGGCCGCGAAACTGTGGAGCGCGGACGGTCAGTTGATCGCCATGAGCCGGCAGACGGTGACGATTTTCGCCTGATCAATGACGACGGTGGCGCTCACGCCAGGCGCGCCACCAGCCGCCGCTGAGGAAAAACCGTGGAAAGGTCAGGAACTGCTCGACCAGCAAGCGCGATAGCGCATCCTTACGATCACTGAACGGCTCGGAGGCTTGCGTCTCCAGGCTGTGGCCGTGGCGCTGCAAGCCTAATGCAGCGATCACGCCAATGACACCGATGGCGAAGTTCACGAAGTTCAGGCCGAACACCCCGGAAACAATCAGCAAAAACGCCACGATGAATAGCGGCACGGCAATCAGGTGCAACACCAGATTGGTCGGGTGCTGGTGATTGCCCGGGTAGGCGCGCCATTGCCAGGCGGGTAGGTTGGGGTGACGTTTGCCCATGATGCTAATCCTCGATCCATGTTGAACACATGATTGAAGAATAGGCTTGGCCACTGCGGGCGGCGAATCAAGGTTGGCTATCGAAGTGATAGCGGCCATGGTCGGGATTGATTGTGACCGGTCTGACGCCTTCGCGGGCAAGCCTCGCTCCTGCAACACCAAAAGCATCGCCAACCCTTGTAGGCGCGAGGCTTGCCCGCGAAGAGGCCTTACAGCTTGAGCTGCCCGATCGCCTTGTTCAACTCCCCAGCCAACGCTGCCAAATCATTACTGGTCGTCGCGGAATCCACCGTTTGCTGCACGGTGTTCTCAGTCACGTCCCGAATACTCACCACCGCCCGGTTCATTTCTTCCGCGACCTGACTCTGCTGCTCGGCCGCCACCGCAATCTGGGTATTGCTTTCGCGCATCTGTGCCACCGCGCTGGTGATTTGTGCCAGCGCGACACCAGCCTCTTGGGCCTGTTGCACGCAGTCGTCAGCCTTGAATGAGCTTTCCTGCATGAAGTCCACCGCGTCCCGAGTCCCGGCCTGCAGCGCGGAGACCATGATCGTGATCTCGTCGGTCGAAGTTTGCACGCGCTTGGCCAGGTTGCGCACTTCATCGGCGACCACCGCAAAGCCACGGCCCATGTCGCCGGCGCGGGCCGCTTCGATCGCCGCATTCAGGGCCAGCAGATTGGTCTGCTCGGCAATGCTGTGAATCACGCCGACCACGCCGTTGATTTTCTGACTGTCCTCGGCCAGGCGCTGGATCATCTCGGCCGTCTGCTGCACGCCGCTGGACAAACCGGCGATGGATTTCTGTACGCGGCTGACCACTTCCTGCCCGCTACCAGCCAAGGTATCGGCGGTTTGCGAGAGGTCGCGGGTCGCGCCGGCATGCTGGGCGATGTGATAGACAGTGGCGGTCATTTCGTTGATCGCCGTGGCGGCCTGATCGGTTTCGCTTTGCTGTCCGAGCATGCCGTGACGCACCTCGTTCATGCTTGAGGCCAGTCGTGCCGCGCCGACATCCAGTTGCCGGGCAGTGCTGGCAACGGTGTTGACTACTCGCTGGTATCCGGCCTGCATCGCGTTGAAGGCATTGGCCATCTGCCCGACCTCGTCCTTGCAGGCGAGTGGCACACGGGCTGACAGGTCGCCGGTTTTCTCGACGTGGAGCATCACATCTTTCAAGGTGTTGAGTTGGCTCAGCAGGAAGCGGATCAATAGCTGCGAAGCGGCCAGCATCGCCAGCATCAGGATGAACACCGCCACCGCGTAATTGGCGAAGCGTTCGCCAAACACCTGGCTCAGGCTCGGGCCATGGGCGATCACCGCGATCTGCTGACCGTCGGGGCGGGAGAACACCTCGGCGCCCATCAACGGGTTGTCGCCGAACAGTGGCATTGAATTGATCTTGACCCAGCCCCTGGCATCGGCCAGTTCCAGCACCGACTGCTCGTTCAGCAACGGCGCCTGCCCGCGACTGTAGGTCAGCAGGTTATCGGCCTTGGGCAGCGGTTGTCCGGCAGGCCAGGCATTGAGCAAGCGAGCCTGCGCCTGAGCCGACACTTGAGAGGCGTGGCTGCGGGCCTGTTGTTCGAGCTGCACGGCGTACAGCACCAGCAAGAGCGTGGTGAAGAAGGCGACCGCATTGACCGCCCAGAATTTGTACTTCAGTGAGATGTTGCTAAGCCAGGCACCCATGGAGGTCTTCTCTGATAGCGGAAACAGCATTGGCAAGGTGCCAGCATTGTGCCGCTATGCAGAGGTTCCGGACTTGATGTGGATCAACGATCAGCCCCCCCCGTAGGAGCGAGCCTGCTCGCGATAGCGCCCTGTCAGTCACATAAATGTTGGATGTGCCGACGCCATCGCGAGCAGGCTCGCTCCTACAGGGGGATTTGTGGTTACCGGGGGATTGATGGCAGGCCGTAGAACGCGCGAGCGCAGGCGGTGGTGTGGGCGGCCAGATCCTCTTCCGCTTCCCCCCGATGCAACGCCACTTCCCGCAGCACTTCAGTCAAATATGCCGGTTCATTGCGACCGTTCTTCGGCTTGGGTCGCAAGCTGCGTGGCAACAGATACGGCGCATCGCTCTCCAGCATCAAGCGCCCGCGCTTGATCTCTTTCACCAACGGATGCAGATGCGTGCCCCGGCGCTCGTCGCAGATCCAGCCGGTGATGCCGATGTGCAAATCCAGATCGAGGTAGCTGAACAGCGCCTTCTTTTCCCCGGTGAAGCAATGCACCACCGCCGCCGGCAGCTGATCGCGGTAATCACGGAGAATTTCCAGCAGTCGCTGACTGGCATCGCGCTCATGAAGGAACACCGGCAATTGCAGCTCGACCGCCATCGCCAGGTGCTCTTCGAGGACTTTTTCCTGCTGGGGACGCGGCGAGAAATCGCGATTGAAATCCAGTCCGCATTCACCCACGGCTACCACGTTGGGTTCCTTGAGCAAACTGCGCAGGCGCTGGTCGCTGTCGGCGTTCCAGTCGCTGGCCGAATGAGGGTGAATGCCTGCGGTGGCGAACAGTCGCTGGGCCGTTTCGTCCAGTTGCCGGCAGAGCTCCAGCGCTTGCTCGCTGCCTTCGACACTGGTGCCGGTCAGGACCAATTGGCAGACCCCCGCGGCATACGCGCGATCGAGTACGGCCTGGTGCTTATCCGCAAAACTGGGGTTGGTCAGGTTGACGCCGATATCGATGAGTTGCATGGTGCTACCTCGGACCAAAGGCCGGAAAGCATATCAGAGCTGTAGATTTATAAGAAAAGCCAAGAACTACAACGAGTTAAGGCTGTCTCTTGATGCCGCGAGACACGCAGGGGTGGCCAGGGTGCCATCACTGTGCCAGTCTTTTGCACTTTGTCAGCGCTCAAGGCGCTCTGTTTCTGTCGTTCGATTTCATGAAAATTCATGAGGTCGGCCCAGTATTCTTTCCGGAGAGTGGATGACACGTCCCTCGATGTTGCTACTGCTGTGCTGTTCGTTGCTGCTGCCGATGCCGGCGGTTGCGCGTCTGGCCGGCCCGCTGCAAGCCGTGCCGGCGGCCAAGGTCCGTGACCTGGCGGAGATTCGCAGCAGTCGTGTGCTGCGGGTGCTGGTCAACCAGAGCCGCAACAGTTCCGGTGAAGTCCAGGGCCAGGCCATCGGCGTCGAATACCACCGCCTGCGCGCCTTCGAGCAATACCTCAACGGTCACGCCCGTGACGGGCAGGAAATAACCCTCAAGATCATTCCCAAAGGCAAGGACCAACTGCTCGGTGCCTTGCAACGCGGGGAGGGCGACCTGGTGGCACCGGGGGAACTGCTCGATTTGCAACCGGGCCATGCGGTCAGCAGCAGTGAACCGATTGCCAGCAACATCCCGTTGGTGCTGGTGGGCATCAAGGGTGAGCGCCGTTACACCCGCGTCGAACAACTCTCGGGTAAGACCCTGGCGCTGCCCACCGGCAGCGCGGCCGGGGATGCGGTCAGTCAGATCAATTCAAAGCTGGCGCTGCACAAACTGGCACCGATGAAAATCGAATGGGTCGACCCCAGTCTGGCGGTCGAAGACGTTCTGGAAATGGTCCAGGGCGGGATCTTTCACCTGACCATCGTCGAGCAGCCGATTGCCGAGCGCTGGGGCAAGATCCTGCCCAAATTACGTCTCGATAAGCAGGTGTCGATCAGCGATCCGGGTGAAGAGTTCTGGTTCGTGCGACGCGACGCTTCGATGCTGCGCGCGAGCATCGATCGCTTCCTGACGACCTACAAGAAGCCGTCGGACCAGGATGCGGCGTTCCTGCGCATCTATCGACGTCTGTATCAAGTGCACTATCCATTGGCCAAGGCTGATCGGCAGCGTCTGGAAAAACTTCGCCCGGTGCTGCAAAAGCACGCAGATGCCCAGGGCATGGACTGGCTGAACCTGGCAGCACTGGCTTTTAAGGAGTCTGCCCTGCAACCCAACGCCCGAAGCGGCAGCGGCCCCACCGGCCTGATGCAGATCACCCCGTCCGCCGCCCAGCGCGTCGGGGTCAACAACATTCAGAACCTCGACGCCAATGTGCAGGCCGGGGCCAAGTACCTGGCGATGATCCGACGCAAGTTCTTCGCAAGCCCCAAACTCAACGAGCGCGAGCGCATGGCGTTTGTGCTGGCGGCTTACAACATGGGGCCGGAACGGGTGCAGGGCATGCGCGCCGAAGCCCGGCGCCGAGGCCTGAATCCCAATCAGTGGTTCTTCCAGGTCGAGCGCATTGCAATGGAGCAGGTGGGAATGGGTGCCGTCAGCTATGTTAATAGCGTGAACAAGTATTACCTGGCGTTCGATCGTGAGAGGGAATCGTTGGAGCCCCAGGGGCAGAAAGTTGCCTCACGGAAATGATCGGCTAAACTGATTGTTATGTCGCAAATAATGCGCTTTTAACATTTGTTTTATCGATTAGTATGGCGGCCAATCAACACACAATCACTATGGATGACACAGCATGAGCACACTGATCAACAAGGTACTGTTTACCCGCGCTGGCTACGGCTTGACCGTTCTGCGAATCTTCGTCGGCATCATCTTTGCTGCTCACGGTGCGCAGAAACTCTTCGGCATGTTCGGTGGCTACGGCATAGCCGGCACCGCGCAGTACATGGAAAGTCTGGGTCTGGCACCGGGTCACCTGATGGCGATCCTGTCCGGTGGTACCGAGTTCTTCGGCGGTCTGGCCCTGATCATAGGTCTGCTGGTACGTCCGGCAGCACTGGGGCTGACCATCCTTTCGCTGGTCGCCATTTTTACCGTGCACATCAGCCACGGCCTGTTCATGACCAACAACGGTTATGAATTCGCCCTGGCCTTGCTCGGCGGCAGCATCGCGGTACTGATCGAGGGTGCCGGCAAACTGTCGGTAGACCGCGCGATCGCTGACTGACCGCTCTGGCTCAACGAAAAGGCCCGCATTGCGCGGGCCTTTTTGTTGCGCGTCATTCTTGACACTGTCCGGTCAGCTTCTCTAGGATGCTGCTCATGCGCCGATTTAAACAGCTACTTGCGGGGCGCCAGGTAACTCATCCAGTTGCCGATAGAAGCTAGTAACAGGCTTCGAAATACCGCTAAAGCGCTGGTTCGGTGTTGCCTCTCACCTGCCATGCAGACTTTTGAGGCAGAGACACGACCCAATGAATGCACTAAGCCCCGTTGTACGCCCCGCGCCGATCACGGCACACCTCACCCAGCGCAACCCAAAAATCCTGCTTGGCGGAAAACATCAGCCGACGCTCCTGCGTTATCTCGATGGCTGGCCACGTCGTACCGGCGGCCCTGCCGCGTTCCTGATTCAGTTTGTCGAAGACGGTGAATCACTGGCGCGATTTGCCAGCGACAGTTTTGATCTGGCGGTGATTCAATCGCCCAGCGTCGAAGAGGCACCAGAGGTGATCAGGCAGCTGACCCGGGTTGCCCGGCAAGGTTTGATCACGCGCCGCTGAAGCTTTAGAGATACTCGATCGCCACGATATACACGCACTGTTCACCGGTGGGTGTCTGGACCCGAACCTCGGCGTCCAGCGCCTTGCCGATCAACGCGCGGGCGAGCGGCGAGTCGATGCTGATCAGGCCCAGTTTCAAGTCCAGCTCATCCGGCCCGACAATACGATAGCGTGACTCTTTGCCGTCTTCATCTTCGATGGTGACCCAGGCGCCGAAGTAGACCTTGTTCGGGTCGCTTGGCTTCTCGCTGACAACCTTCAGTGCTTCGAGACGCTTGGTGAGAAAGCGCACGCGACTGTCGATTTCGCGCAGCATCTTTTTGCCGTAGGTGTACTCGGCATTTTCCGAACGATCGCCCTGTGCCGCTGCCTCGCTGACCGATTGCGTCACCTGAGGCCGACGGACATGCCAGAGCTCATGAAACTCGGCCCGCATTCGCGCTTCACCTTCCGGGGTGATCAGCGCGGTGCCTGCGGGGCGGGGAGGGCGATAACGGCTCATGGCAACTTCTTGTGAGGGGAGAGTCTTGAGTCTATCAACCCTCGCGCAACACTGTCAGGGGGCTGGCGTTCAACGCGCGACGGGTACCGAATACACCGGCGCCGCCGATCAACACTGCGCCAATCAACGGCAACACCAACAGCCACGGATGTGGATGCCACGGCAGGTCGAAGGCGTAGCGATAAAGCACCAGGCTCACCAGTTCTGACCCCAACGCCGCCAACAGGCCACTGACCGCGCCGAGCAAACCGAACTCGATCCGCCGCGCCTTGACCAGCAATTGCCGTTCGGCCCCCAGTGCTCGCAGCAGCGCGCCTTGGCGAATGCGCTCATCGAGGGTCGCCTGCAAGCCCGAGAACAACACCGCCATCCCCGCCGCCAATACAAACAGCAGCACGTATTCCACGGCCAAGGTGACTTGGGCGAGGATGCTGCGCAGCTGCTCCAGCAAGGCTTCGACTTGCAGGATGGTGACCGCCGGGAAGGCCCTGGACAGGTCGACAATCTGCTGGTCGTGACCCGCCGCCAGATAGAAACTGGTCAGGTAGGTCGCCGGCAAATCCTTCAACGTGCCAGGCTGGAAGATCATGAAAAAGTTCGGCTGGAAGTTGTCCCAGTTGATCTCCCGCAGACTGGTGACTTTCGCTTCGCGATTGACCCCGCCGACGGTAAAAACCATGTGATCGCCAAGCTTGAGCTTCAGGCTTTCGGCGACCTTGCCTTCCACCGACACGCCAGGAACGTCATCGGCTGGCTGTTCGCTCCACCAGTTGCCCGCTGTGAGCTTGTTGCCCGCCGGAAGGTCCGCGGCCCAGGTCAGGCTCAGGTCGCGCTGGATAGCCCGGTCACCCGCCGAATCCTTGCTGACGATTTCCTGTACCGGCTCGCCGTTGATGCTGATCAGTCGTCCCGGCACCACCGGGTACAGCGGCGCCGATTGGGCTGACAGCTCGATCAGTCGATCGGTGAAGGCCTGTTTGTCGGCGGGCAGGATGTTCAGGGCGAAATAGTTCGGTGCGTTTTTCGGTAACTGGTTCTGCCAGGTGTCCAGTAACTCACCACGCAGCAAAGCGATCAGCGCCATGGACAACAGGATCAAACCGAAGGCCAAGGCTTGTCCGGCCGCCGCCAGCGGATGACGCAGCAGTTGGCCTAGCCCGAGGCGCCAGGGCAATGAAGCGCGTGCCAGCATCCGACGCAAGCTTTTGAGTAGCAGCAACAGCAACCCGCCGAGTATGACCGCCGCGATCACGCCGCCGCCGAGCAGGGCGAAGGTCAGCACCAGGTCGAGGCTCAGGCGCCACATGATCAGGCCGAGGGCGCCCAGCGCAGCGCCATAGACCATCCAGGTGCTGGAAGGAATCGGCAGCATGTCCCGACGCAGCACCCGCAACGGCGGAACTCGACCGAGTGCAGCCAGTGGCGGCAGGGCAAAACCGGCCAAGGCCACCAGCCCGGTGCCGATCCCGGCGATGGCAGGAAACAGACCGCCCGGAGGTACGTCGGTTGGCAACAAATCATGCAGCAACGCGAACAATCCAAGCTGTGCAAGCCAGCCGAGGAGCGCGCCGCCGAGGCTGGCGAGCAGGCCAAGTACCGTCAGCTGCAAACTGAACAACACCATGGTTTCCCGACGCGACAGACCCAGGCAACGCAGCAAGGCACTGGCGTCGAATCGGCGAGTGGCGAAGCGTGTTGCCGACAGCGCCACCGCCACGCCGGACAGCAGAACCGCCACCAGGCTGGCCATGTTCAGGTAACGCTCGGCCTTGCCCAGCGCGCCGCCGATCTGTCGATTGCCGTCGCGAGCATCCTGGATGCGCTGGTTGGCAGCCAGGCCGGGTTTGATCAGTTGACGGTAGGTTTCCAGTGCCTCGGCTTTACCGCGCCAGAGTTCGCGGTAACTGACCCGGCTGCCGGGTTGCACCACGCCGGTTGCGGCGAGGTCGCTGAGGTTGATCAGCACCCGTGGCGTGAGGCTGTAGAAGTTGCCGGCACGGTCCGGTTCGTAAGTCAGGACGCGGGCCAGTTTCAGAGTGCGCAGACCGACATCGATGCTGTCGCCGATCTTCAGGTCGAGCGCGGTCAGCAGTCGCGCTTCGACCCAGGCTTCGCCGGGTTTGGGGCCGCCACCGGCTTCTTCCGGGGCGAAGGGCGCCGGGGCGCTTTTCAGTTCGCCGCGCAGCGGATAAACGTCGTCGGCGGCCTTGATGCTGGACAGCTGGATGCCGTTGTCGGTGGCGATGACACTGGAGAACTCGACTACTTGAGCGTGTTCGAGTCCCAGTTCCGTGCCACTTTTGATCTGTTCCGGACGCGCGGGAGAACTGCCTTCAAGCAACAGGTCGGCGCCGAGAAATTCGGTGGCGCGCAACATCATGGCGCCGTTCAGGCGGGCACCGAAGTAACCGATGGCGGTACTCGCCGCCACGGCAACCACCAGGGCGAAGAACAACACGCGCAACTCACCGGCGCGGGCGTCGCGCAGGAGTTGGCGGATGGCAAGGCTGAACAGGCGCAACAGCGGCAGGCGTGCCATCAAGGCTCCAGAGGGGCGACCAGCAGGCCGGCTTCAAGGCGGATCAGGCGCCGGCAGCGATGTGCCAGGCGTTCGTCGTGGGTCACCAGCACCAGGGTCGTGCCGCGTTCCTGGTTGAGTTCGAACAGCAAGTCGCTGATGCGCTCGCCGGTGTGGCTGTCGAGGTTACCGGTGGGCTCATCGGCGAACAGCACATCGGGTTCTGCGGCAAACGCACGGGCAATCGCAACGCGCTGCTGCTCGCCGCCGGAGAGCTGGCGGGGTGAGTGGGTCAGACGCTGGCCCAGGCCAACGCGCTGGAGCAATTGAGTGGCACGTTCGCGGGCATCTTTGCGGCCGTCGAGCTCCAGCGGCAGCATGACGTTTTCCAGTGCGTTCAGGCTGTCCAGCAGTTGAAATGACTGAAACACAAAACCCACATGCTCGGCCCGAATGCGCGCCCGCTGGTCTTCATCGAGATTACTCAGGCTCTGGCCGGCGAGGGTGACTTCACCGCTGCTCGGCAGATCGAGGCCGGCGAGCAGGCCCAGGAGAGTGGATTTGCCGGAACCGGAGGCGCCAACGATGGCCAGGCTGTCGCCCTTGTTCAGTTCCAGGCTGAGTTCGTGCAGGATAGTCAGTTCACCTTCCGCGCTGGGAACCACTTTGCTGAGGTTCTTCGCGGTGAGAATGCTTGCGCCCATGGAGAATCCGATGCGTGTGTGGTTTTTGAGTGCTGGCCTGGCCTTGATGTGCATGGCCCAGAACGCAGCGGCGGGTACTGTCCTGATCGTTGGCGATAGTATCAGCGCCGGTTTCGGCCTGGATACCCGCTTGGGGTGGGTGTCGCTGCTTGAGCAACGGCTCAAGCGCGAAGGTTTCGACGATAAGGTGGTCAATGCCTCCATCAGCGGCGACACCAGTGCCGGAGGCCAGGCGCGCCTGCCTGCGCTGCTTGCAGAGCATAAGCCTGAGCTGGTGATCCTCGAATTGGGCGGCAACGATGGCCTGCGCGGAATGCCCCCAGCTAATTTGCAACAAAACCTTGCGTCGATGATCGACAGCTCCAGAGACAGTGGCGCCAAGGTGCTTTTGCTCGGCATGCAGTTGCCACCCAACTACGGAGTTCGTTATACCGAGGCTTTTGCGAAGGTCTACAGCGCACTGGCCGAAGAGAAAAACATCCCGCTGGTACCGTTTTTTCTCGACGGCGTGGGCGGTCATCCGGAGTTGATGCAGGCCGACGGATTGCACCCGGCTGCGGGCGCTCAGGACAAGTTGCTGGAAAATGTCTGGCCGACACTGAAACCGCTGCTTTGACGCTTTTCTAGCGGCGGTGTTTCGGCTAAGGTGGCGCCCCCGATTTGGAGCCCCCGATGCCGCGTCCTGCCTGGTCCCTTTTTGCCTACCAACTGATCGAGCCTGACGAACAGCTGGATCTGTTCGCCTGCCAGGAAGTGCGGGTGCATCTGGTGACCCGACAGCTGGAGCTGGGCGGCTCGGCCGATCGAACCTTGTGCGGCAGTCTGCTGCCCGCGCAACCGCGCTGGTCGAGTGTCGACCGCCGGGTGTTCCAGGACCAGCGGCTGTGTTCGCTTTGCCGGGCCATTCTCGAATCGCAGAAGCGCGGCACCTCGCCGATCTGGCCGGAACTGCGTTTCGAACTTTAGAAACCGATAGATTGCTTGCTATCGGTCAACTCCCCGATTTTCCAGATGCCAGTGTACAATCGCGTTTTTATACCCTTGTCGATCATGCGAAGGATTTTCCGGATGTTGCCGCGTTTTCCTGCCGTCACCCGCTGCCTGTCTCTTGCCGCCCTTTGTGTGGCGGGCCCCGTAGCCGCATTGGAGCTGCCCCTGCCACCGCCCGGTGAAGACATCATCGGTCAGGTACAAGTGATCAAGGCCAAGTACGAAGACACCTTCGCCGACCTCGGCACCACTTACGATCTGGGCTATTCGGAAATGGTCGCGGCCAACCCTGGCGTCGATGCATGGTTGCCGGGCGCTGGCACCGAGATCGTCCTGCCGACGCGTTTCATCCTGCCACCGGGTCCGCGCGAAGGCATCGTCATCAACCTGGCCGAGTACCGCCTCTACTACTTCCCGAAAGGCCGGAACGTGGTGTACACCTTCCCGCTGGGTATCGGCCGTGAAGGCTGGGGCTCGCCGATTGCCCATACCAGCATCATCGCCAAGACGCCGAATCCGACCTGGACCCCTCCAGCGTCGATCAAGGCCGAGCACGCCGCTGACGGCGATCCGCTGCCGAACGTCGTGCCGGCAGGCCCGGACAATCCACTGGGGCCGTTCAAATTCACCTTGGGCACGCCGGGCTACCTGATCCACGGGTCTAACAAGAAGTTCGGCATCGGCATGCGCACCAGCCACGGCTGCTTCCGCATGTTCAACAACAACGTGCTCGAAATGGCGGGCATGGTGCCGGTCGGGACGTCGGTGCGCATCATCAACGACCCTTACAAGTTTGGCGTCAGTGGGGGCAAGGTGTATCTGGAAGCACACACCCCGCTGGACGACAACGGCAACCCGTCGGTGGTCGACAAGCACACCGCGGTGATCAACGCGATGCTCAAGCGCGAGGACATCACCAACAACCTGCGCATGAATTGGGATGTGGTGCGTGACGTGGTTGCCGCTGAAGATGGCTTGCCGGTTGAAATCGCAGTGCCGAACGCTTCTACGTCGATGGTGACGAGTGCGCCGATCGATCCGCTGCAGTAAGGCTTGAAAAGAACCCGCCGACGCAGGCCGCGTCGGCGGGTTTTTTATGGCCGGCAGGAAACACCGGGCAAAAAAAAGCCGACCCAAAAATGGGTCGGCTTGATAACAACCCCGAAGGATTATTACTTGCGGCTAGCTTTGTCCAGCATGCGCAGAGCACGCTCGTTAGCTTCGTCAGCAGTCTGTTGTGCTTTTTGAGCAGCAGCCAGAGCTTCATCAGCTTTACGGTAAGCTTCGTCTGCACGAGCCTGGGAGCGAGCTGCTGCGTCTTCAGTAGCAGTCAGACGTGCTTCGGTTTCTTTCGATACGCTGCTGCAACCGGTAGCCAGAACTGCGGCCAGAGCCAGAGCAGAGAATTTCAGAACGTTGTTCATCGTGTTCCCCTTCAAGGACTTTCTATTAAGTAGCTGTCTCCTCAGAGTGAGGAAATAGCCGGCGTACATACTACCCATTACTTCTAGTAAGTAAACTGACGTGTAGCAAGAAGCAAAAAAAATTGTAGGCGTTGATTCTTTTTCGAGCAACTTTTAACTGCGTTGTTTAAAAAATATCCAGCCAGGAGGCCCGAGATGAGCGAGCCGCCGAAAAAAGTTCCGTGCACTCACCGCTGTTTTTCTCATTCTTGGCTAAAGTCCGTCTATATGGATTCGTCCATACTTTTGTTCGGATTTTGCGCCGTGGCTCTCATAATCTTTATCCATCTTGATGGTGACTTTAAGAGCGCGCGTTCGTCTTAAGTCTCAACATCCGGCAATGTTCAGGCTATCGACCCGCAGATATCTCCGGTCGAGCCGTCCCTGCGTCACCCGGAGCAGCACCCGCCACTGAGCGCGATGACGAGCGTACCTTGAGCATTTCTGCCAATGGTGCCTACTATTTGATACGTGCTCGGTTGCGCGAGATCGGTGCCGCTCTTCTCGGTGTCCATTCAGGCACGAGGTGGCGTAGATGTTCCTTCGCCGGAAAAACATCGGTAAGGTAGGGGTCAGAATTCAAGACCCGCGAGGAGTAGTGATGAGCGAGGCGTTGTCCATCCACCATGACCAGGCTGGTCATCAGTTCGAGACCAGTGTGGACGGTCATCGTGCCTACCTGACCTATATGGATCTGGGGAAACAGACCCTGGATATCTATCGCACCTTTGTGCCCAACGCACTGCGTGGTCGCGGCATTGCGGCAGCCTTGACCGAGAAGGCGTTGGAGTACGCTGAGGAAATGGGTTACACCGTCATTCCATCGTGCTCTTACGTCGAGCGCTACATGGAGCGTCACCAGCGGCATGCCGCCAAGCTGAGCCAGTAACCTTAAAATACGAACACAAAAAAACGCCGGGTTTAGCCCGGCGTTTTTGTGTGCGGCGAAACGTGATCAGGTGCGAGCGCGTTTGGGCAGCACATCCTTGAGCTTGGCGTGCATGCTGCGCAAGGTATTTTCGGTAGCGGACCAATCGATGCAGGCATCAGTGATCGACACGCCGTATTGCAGGTCGGCGAGGTCTTTCGGGATGGCCTGGCAGCCCCAGTTCAGATGACTTTCGACCATCAGGCCGATGATCGACTGGTTGCCTTCGAGGATCTGGTTGGCGACGTTCTCCATCACCAGCGGTTGCAGGGCCGGGTCCTTGTTGGAGTTGGCGTGGCTGCAATCGACCATGATGTTCGGCTTGATCTTCGCCTTGTTCAACGCTTGCTCGCAGAGCGCGACGCTGACCGAATCATAGTTCGGCTTGCCGTTGCCACCGCGCAGGACCACGTGGCCGTAGGCGTTGCCCTTGGTGGTGACGATCGACACGCCACCTTCCTGGTTGATACCCAGGAAGCGGTGAGGGCTGGAAACTGATTGCAGGGCGTTGATAGCGACCGTCAGGCCGCCGTCGGTGCCGTTCTTGAAGCCGACTGCCGAGGACAGGCCGGAGGCCATTTCACGGTGAGTCTGGGATTCGGTGGTGCGCGCGCCGATGGCCGACCAGCTGATCAGGTCCTGCAAATATTGCGGGGAGATCGGGTCGAGGGCTTCAGTTGCGGTCGGCAGGCCCATTTCGGCCAGGTCCAGCAACAATTGACGACCGATGTGCAGACCGTCCTGAATCTTGAACGAGTCGTCCAGGTACGGGTCGTTGATCAAGCCTTTCCAGCCGACGGTGGTGCGTGGCTTCTCGAAATACACGCGCATGACCAGATACAGGGTATCGGACACTTCAGCCGCAAGCGCCTTCAGGCGCTCGGCGTATTCGTGGGCAGCCTTGATGTCGTGGATCGAGCAAGGCCCGATGACAACAAACAGGCGGTGGTCGGTGCCATCAAGAATATTGCGAATGACTTCACGGCCCTTGGTGACAGTGCGCAGGGCAGCGTCGCTCAGAGGGATGTCACGCTTTAGCTGATCGGGAGTGATCAGGGTCTCGTTGGAAGCGACGTTTAGGTCGTTGATCGGTAAATCAGCCATCGTTTACTCGTCAGGTCACGGGTGCCGGCCGCCAGCGAACCCGCGCGGCGGAGCACAGCAAATTAAGCGCGTCGGGGAGCCGAACCTTAGCGCGTTACGCGCCTGCTCGACAATGGGCAGACGCTGGTTTTAGGGGCATTCTCACTAATTGAGAGCGTTGCCTAACCCAGCGCAGGCTGTGCAAATGCCTTGCGAACCGTGTCGTGAGAGAACTCGTCGGCATGCTGCTGGACCCAGTCGAGGGCCAGGGCCTGAATATCCTGCAGGTCATCGTGTGCGTCACGCAGGCGGCAATAACGTTCGATCTGGCAAACCTGCTCGCCCATTCGCGCACTGAACAGCATCTGTTCGTCGACGAAGGCAATGCCCACCAGGTAACCGCGTTTGCGTCGCAGGCACCAGGCCACATAACCCAGATAGCGCAAATCGGGATTCAACGTTGGCATGCGCACTTCCAGCGCCGTACCGTGGCGCCAGGCGCGGTGGTAATTGCAAGCCATGCCGCCGAGGCTGATAGTGTGCAGCCGTTGCCGCGAAATGCACTCATGCTTGAGCAACGTTAACTCGACGGGCACATCGTCAGGGTGAGGTAAAAAACGTCCCATGAACACAAACTCCCTGTGTCGGCCATTTGACATTGTTCCCCCCAGTATAGTGGTCGAATTGCAACTGACTGATTTCGACGCCGACCAGCGGCTGCTGGCGATGAGCGGTGTGTCGCTGGTGATTTTCACCAGTGTCGGCTGCGCCAGTTGCCGTTTTGCCCGCGAGCAATTGCCAGGACTCGATCTGGCGATCGACCGGCTGTGCTGGATCGATGCCGGAGACAATGGCGGGCTGGTCGAGCGTTATCAGGTTTTTCATTTGCCGGCGCTGTTTGTAGTGCGCGACGGCGAGTTTTTCGGGGCAGTACAGTCGCGCCTGACCAGCACCGGGCTCAATGAAGCCGTGCGCCAGGCGCTCAGTCGACATGCAGAGGAGTTGCCATGATGGGGGCAGTTGCCAAACCGACAATCGGGATTATCGGAACCGGCGCGATCGGCGGGTTCTACGGGGTGATGCTGGCGCGTGCCGGGTTCGATGTGCACTTCTTGTTGCGCAGCGAGTTTGCAGCGGTCGCCGAACGCGGGCTGCACGTTGACAGTGCGGTGCATGGCGCATTGACGCTGAACCCGGTCCAGGCCTATTCGTCTGCTGAGGACATGCCCGCTTGTGACTGGTTGCTGGTCGGCGCAAAAACCACCAGCAACGCGGACCTCGCGCCCGCCATCATCCAGGCCGCCGCGCCGAATGCCAACGTCCTGCTGTTGCAAAATGGCCTGGACGTCGAAGACAGCTTGCGTGAGTTACTTCCCGATTCCCTGCACCTGCTCGGCGGGCTGTGTTTTATCTGCGTCCATCGCGAAGGGCCTGGCGTCGTAACCCATCAAGCGCTCGGCGCGGTGAACGTTGGCTACCACAGCGGTCCCGCAGCCGATGAGCAGGCGCGAATGACGATTGTCGAAGAGGGCGCCGGACTGTTCCGCGCGGCCGGCATCGACTCTCAGGCCATGCCGAATCTGCACCAGGCACGCTGGCAAAAGCTGGTCTGGAATATCCCTTACAACGGCCTGTCGGTTCTGCTTGGGGCCAGCACCACGCCGTTGATGGCCGATGTCGACAGCCGGGAACTGATCCAGGCGCTGATGGCCGAAGTGGTTCAGGGGGCAATCGCTTGCGGTCACGACATACCGGCCGGGTATGCCGAGCATTTGTTCAAGGTGACCGAGAAAATGCCCGACTATTGGCCAAGCATGTACCACGATTTTCTGCACAAACGACCGCTGGAATTGCAGGCAATTTACGCGCGACCTCTGGCGGCGGCCAAGGCGGCGGGTTGCGAATTACCGCGAATCGAGGCCTTGTATCGCGGCTTGAGTTTTATCGATCGACGCAACACGTAAGTCGATCAACCTGAGGGGGAAGGGCATGGCAAAGACTATCGACGACAAACTGGTGCTGGCGATCTCGTCGCGAGCGCTATTCGACCTGGACGAAAGCCACAAGGTTTATGAGTCGAGCGGCGTCGAAGCCTACCGGCAATATCAGATCGAGCACGAAGACGAAATCCTCGCGCCCGGGGATGCGTTTCCGTTGGTGGAGAAACTGCTCAATCTGAACGCCAGCCTCGGTCGGGCCCGGGTCGAGGTGATCCTGGTGTCGCGCAACAGCGCCGACACCGGCCTGCGCGTATTCAACTCGATTAATCATTATGGCCTGGCGATTTCCCGCGCGGCGTTCGTTGGCGGGCGCAGTCCTTATCCGTACCTCAAGGCCTTTGGCTGCGACCTGTTTCTCTCCACCCACGCCGAAGACGTGCGCAGCGCGCTGGATGCCGGATTTGCTGCAGCAACCATTCTGTCGGGCGGTGCCAGCCGTGCAGCCAGCGATGAATTGCGCATCGCCTTTGACGGTGATGCCGTACTGTTTTCAGACGAGTCCGAGCGGATCTATCAGTCTGGCGGCCTGGAAGCGTTCCAGGCCAGCGAACGCGAATCGGCCCGCGAGCCTTTGCGCGGAGGTCCGTTCAAAGGCTTCCTCGCCGCCCTCAATCTGTTGCAACGCGAGTTTCCCGATGACGCCTGTCCGATCCGCACCGCCCTGGTGACGGCGCGGTCGGCGCCAGCCCATGAGCGGGTGATTCGTACCTTGCGCGAGTGGGACATTCGTCTGGACGAGTCGCTGTTTCTTGGTGGGCTGACCAAGTCGGCGTTTCTCGAAGCGTTCGCCGCCGATGTGTTTTTCGACGACCAGGCCGGCCATTGTGAACTGGCCCGCGAAGTGGTCGCCACCGGCCACGTGCCCCACGGCATCAGCAACGAGCAAAAAGTTTAAGCCCTCCGTTCAACACGTTACGCCGCACGTCGCACTCGCCAAGGCACTGCTAAGCTGAATCAAATCTCCGCCATGTTGGCACGCGAGGAGGTCATATGATTCATTCGATGCTGTATGCCACGGACCTCGGGCTGTACGCACCGTTGGTGATGCAGCATGCCTTGGCGCTGGCGCGGACATTCAATGCTGATTTGTATGTGGTGCACGCCGTTGAACCCATGGGGTTGTTTGCCGAATCAGTGCTGCAGAGTTACCTCGATGAGCAGGCCTTGAACGAGTTTCACAGTCAGGGCTTGAATACGGTGATCGCCAATATCGAGCAGCGGGTGCTCGACAGCTTTCGAGAGGAGTTGGGGGATGAAGGGGAGCAGGATCTGGAGCGGATCAAAGCGGTGCGGGTGCTGCAGGGTGACCCGTCACAGGTGATTCTCGACCAGGCGCAGAAACTCTCCGTGGATTTGTTGATCGTAGGTAGTCATAGCCATGGTGCAGGTGCGGAAACACCCCTGGGCCGGACCGCTGCGCGGGTGTTGCAACTGTCTCGGGTGCCGGTTTACCTGGTGCCGCTGGTTGAACGTCGCCGCCAAGGGGATCGCTAGAACAACAGATAGTGGCAATTTGACAAAAAAGTTCTAGATTTATTCTTCGAACCATTAATATAGTTATATATCGTCGCTGATGCCCGTGGCGTCTACCTTGCTTTGAGGGATTCATATGAAGCTTCAACAACTGCGCTACATCTGGGAAGTGGCGCACCACGACCTCAACGTTTCCGCTACGGCCCAAAGCCTTTACACCTCGCAACCGGGCATCAGCAAGCAGATCCGTCTGCTGGAAGACGAACTGGGCGTCGAGGTTTTTGCCCGCAGCGGCAAGCACCTGACCCGCGTCACCCCAGCCGGCGAGCGCATCATCACCACCGCCGGCGAGATCCTGCGCAAGGTTGAAAGCATCAAGCAGATCGCCCAGGAATTCTCCAACGAGAAGAAAGGCACCCTGTCGATCGCCACTACGCACACTCAGGCACGTTATGCCTTGCCGCCGGTGATCAGCAATTTCATCAAGCAGTACCCGGACGTTGCCCTGCACATGCACCAGGGTTCGCCGATGCAAATCGCTGAAATGGCCGCTGACGGCACCGTGGATTTCGCCATTGCCACCGAAGCCCTGGAGCTGTTCGGCGACCTGGTGATGATGCCGTGCTACCGCTGGAACCGCTGCGTGGTCGTGCCTCAGGGCCACCCGCTGACCAAAGTGTCCAAGCTGACTCTCGAAGCCTTGGCCGAATACCCGATCGTGACTTACGTGTTCGGTTTTACCGGCCGTTCGAAGCTCGATGAAGCCTTCAGCCATCGCGGCCTGACGCCGAAAGTGGTGTTCACCGCGGCCGACGCCGACGTGATCAAGACTTATGTTCGTCTGGGCCTGGGTGTGGGCATCGTGGCAAAAATGGCAGTCGATGCCAAACTCGACAGCGATCTGGTCATGCTCGATGCCAGCGACCTGTTCGAATCCAGCATCACTAAAATCGGTTTCCGTCGTGGCACCTTCCTGCGTGGTTTCATGTGCGACTTCATCGAGAAGTTCGCGCCGCACCTGACCCGCGAAGTCATGGCCAAGGCCATTCAGTGCCACAACAAGCAGGAGTTGGAAGAGCTGTTCGACGGCGTCGAACTGCCGGTCCACTGATCCCTTTTAAATCACCTCGGTAACAGCAAACTGTTGCCGAGCGCCCGCCACCAGAATCTCTACCTCGTCCCCTTCGAACTTGCCCAGCAGGCTTTTACCCAGCGGTGAGCGAGGGGTGATGACGGTGATCATCTGTCCGACCATATCGACTTTCAGACCCGCCGCGTCAGGCGCCAGAAACAGCCACTGCTCACGACCCTTTTCGTCTTCCAGGCCGAGCAGGGCGCCCACTTCGATCCCGCGTTGTGGGTCATACGGGCGCAAGGTCAGGTTTTGGCAAAGCACGAGTGACTGCCTGATTTCTTCGACACGCCTGGCTTGTCCGGCCGCCAGATAAGACGCCTCCAGCCCCAACGTGTCGTACTTGTTTTCGGCGATGTTTTCTTCGTGGGTCGCGGTTTCGTAAGCGGTTTGCGCGGCACGTTCGGCGATGTCGAGATCAATCCGCAGCTTGTCGAGAATCAGTTGGTGGACGGTTTGCTTATTCATGATCAGTCGCAGAATTGCAGGACATTGGCGCGGCTTTTTTCGCTCGGTGCGGTCTGGTCCTGTTGCAGCCAGAACTGGCATTTCGGATTGGACAGGTTGCGACCGCTGCTGCGGGCCTGATCCATGCGTTGCTGCTGCTCGTTCTTGCGCAGGTTCTCTTCGTACTGTTCGAACAGCGGGCTTTGCGCCGGGATGTCCGGCACCGGCTGCACTACCACTGGCGGCTTGGCCAGTTGCTCTACAGCGGCTGCGACCGGCGCGAGTTGCTCGCTGAACAGCAGGCGCGAGGCGAGCCAGCAGGTCAGCGCAATTGCGAGGAATCCAAGCCACAGACCGAGGGCAATGCTGCCGGTCAATTGCAGCGCGTTGAGCTGAATCGGCAACGGGCGGCGCGGGGCGGGACGGTAGGGCATGGCTGCCTCCTGGCGGGTGGTCGCGGGCGAATGGCGATTGTCGCACGAAGATTAATCGCCGTCGGCTCTTCTGCGTGAGGTAATTTATGCGGACAATCGGCGCCTTTGCCAACGGGAGCCTGGAATGCCTGAAATGCCTCAAGTGAAAAACCGCTGGCGCTGGGATATTTTTTGCACCGTGGTCGACAACTTTGGCGACATCGGCGTGACCTGGCGCCTGGCCCGACAGTTGGTGGCCGAGCATGCCGTGGCGGTGCGGTTGTGGGTCGATGACCTGCGGGCCTTTGAACGTATCTGTCCTGAAATCGACATCAGCGCCACGCAGCAATGGCAGCAGGGTGTGGAGGTGCGTCAGTGGCCCACCGAATGGCAACCCGCTGAAGCCGCTGATGTGGTGATCGCCGCGTTCGCCTGCCAGTTGCCGGGCCCTTACATGGACGCCATGGCTTCGCGGGAAAAGCCGCCGCTGTGGATGAACCTCGACTACCTGAGCGCCGAAGACTGGGTGACCGGTTGTCACGGTTTGCCGTCGGTGAAGTACAAGAATGTGCAGAAGTACTTCTTCTTTCCGGGGTTTCAGAAAGGCACGGGCGGCTTGCTGCGTGAAAGCGGATTGCTTGAACGTCGCAGGCAGTTTCAGCAAGACCCCGAGGCGCAGCGAGCATTCCTGCAAGGCCTTGGGATTGATCGCGCGCCCAATGCCCAACTGATCTCGCTATTTGCCTACGAAAATAGCGGCTTGGCCAGTTGGCTGGACATGATGGCCGTTGATTCGACACCCACGCATCTGTTGGTGCCCGAAGGCCGGATTCTCGGGGATGTCGCACGCTGGCTGGGCGTCGACGGATTGGCCGCCGGTGCGCTGCATGTGCGAGATCAATTGACCGTACAAATCCTGCCGTTCGTCCGACAGGATCAATACGATCACGTGCTCTGGTGTTGCGATTTCAACGCCGTGCGCGGTGAAGATTCCTTTGTCCGCGCGCAATGGGCAGGGCGGCCGCTGCTCTGGCACATCTATCAGCAGGACGAAGACATCCACCTGGACAAGCTCGACGCCTTCCTGACGCTGTACACGAAAGGCCTGTCCGAGCCTGCCGGCGAGGCGATCAGCGGTCTTTGGCGTGCGTGGAATGCGGGTCATGATATGTCCGACCACTGGCTTGCGACCCGTAAACACTGGCCCGAGCTGCAAAAACACGCCGAGACGTGGTGTCTGGAACAGGCCTTGCAGGCCGATCTTGCCGCGGCGCTGGTACAGTTTTATGTAAATTGGATATGATACGCGGCCTAGATTTTTGTAAATCCCATCCAAATTCGGATATTCGCAATGAAAACTGGTAAAGAACTGAAACCCGGTACCGTGATCCGTCTCGAAAACGATCCTTGGCTGGTTCAGAAAGCTGAATTCACCAAATCCGGTCGTAACAGCGCGATCATGAAGACCAAGCTGAAAAACCTGCTGACCGGTTACAAGACCGAGATCGTTTACAGCGCTGACGACAAACTGGACGACGTAATCCTCGACCGCAAAGAAGCGACCCTGTCCTTCATCAGCGGCGACACCTACACGTTCATGGACACCACTGACTACACCATGTACGAACTGAACGCTGAAGACATCGAAGCCGTTCTGCCTTTCGTTGAAGAAGGCATGACCGATGTTTGCGAAGCGATCTTCTTCGAAGAGCGTCTGGTTTCCGTAGAACTGCCGACCACTATCGTGCGTCAGGTTGACTACACCGAAGGTTCCGCTCGCGGTGACACTTCCGGCAAGGTGATGAAGCCTGCCAAACTGAAGAACGGTACCGAGCTGTCGGTTGCCGACTTCATCGAAATCGGCGACATGATCGAGATCGATACCCGCGAAGGCGGTTCCTACAAAGGCCGTGCTAAATAAGCACAGCTTCAGGAATGAAAAAGCCCGACCATTGAGTCGGGCTTTTTTGTGCCTGTCTGAAACACCCGCCCCTGTAGGAGCGAGGCTTGCCCGCGAAGGCGTCGTGTCATTCAACATCGATGTCGACTGACACGACGCTTTCGCGGGCAAGCCTCGCTCCTACAGGGGGCGGTGTTATTTCAGGTGTTGCTTGAGTTCTTCGGACGCTTGCAGCATCGCCGACCGTACCGCCGGCACCTGGCTCACTACGTTAAGCAAGCCGTAGTCGTGAATCATCCCGTTGTAACGAACCGATGTGACCGGCACACCCGCCTCGTCGAGTTTGCGGGCATAGGCTTCACCTTCATCGCGCAACACGTCGGCACCGGCTGTCTGCACCAGCGCAGGCGGTAAGCCCTTCAGTTGCGCGGTGGTGGCCCGCAGCGGCGAGGCGTAGATCTCGTTACGTTGTTTGGCGTCGGTGGTGTAGTTGTCCCAGAACCACTTCATCATGTTTTTGGTGAGGAAGTGACCCTCGGCAAACTGGTTGTAGGACGCGGTTTCGAAGCTGGCATCGGTCACCGGCCACAGCAGCACCTGGAACTTGATCGCCGGCGTGCCCTTGTCTTTGGCCATCAGTGCAACCACGGCTGCCATGTTGCCACCGACGCTGTTGCCGGCCACGGCCAGGCGTTTGCCGTCGACGTTGATCTCTTTACCGTGCTCGGCCACCCATTTGGTCGCGGCGTAGGCCTGGTTGATCGCCACCGGATAATGCGCTTCCGGGGACGGGGTGTAATTGACGAACACCGCTGCTGCACCCGACCCCGTCACCAGGTCGCGTACCAGACGTTCGTGGGTCGGGAAATCTCCCAGCACCCATCCGCCGCCGTGGAAGAACATGAACACTGGCAGCTCGCCCTTGACACCGGCCGGCCGGACGATGGTCAGGCTGAGCGGTTGGCCGTCGACCTGGATGGTCTTCTCGCTGACATCGGCTTTTGGCAGCGTCAGTTTCACCGAGGCTTGCGCACCCACCAGCACCGCACGGGCTTCTATGGGGGTGAGTTGTTCCATCGGTTTGCCGGTGCCGGCATTCAGAACGTCGAGGAACGCCTGGGTGTTGTGTTCAACCCCATCACCTGCGAACGCGTTACTGATGGACATAGCGAGAAGGGTGCCGGTCAAGACTTTGCTGAAAGTGTTCATGTTCATTTCCTGTTCGGGCCTGGGAGTCGGCGGTTAGACGGTGACGTGCAGGCGCACATCGACGTTGCCACGGGTCGCGTTCGAGTACGGGCAGACTTGGTGAGCCGCCTCGACCAGGCTTTGCGCGTCGGCTTGTTCAAGACCTGGCAGGCTGATGTGCAGGTCGATGTCCAGGCCGAAACCGCCAGGGATCTGGCCGATGCCGACATGGGCGGTGATCGACGCGTCGTTCGGGATGCTGCGTTTGGTCTGGCTGGCGACGAATTTCAGCGCGCCGATGAAGCAGGCGGAGTAGCCGGCGGCGAACAATTGCTCAGGGTTGGTCGCTGCGCCGCCGGCACCACCGAGCTCTTTCGGGGTGGCGAGTTTGACGTCGAGGATGTTGTCACTGGAAACCGCACGACCGTCACGGCCGCCAGTGGAGGTTGCGATTGCGGTGTAGAGAGTTTGCATGGTGTGAGCCTCGTTCAGATTTGATTTATTTGCGCTAAATGTTTGCGCGCTAAGTAAGTGCGAGATGAATGTATCGCGCTAATAGTTAGCGCGCAAGATAATTTTTTGAAAAAGTTTTGGCTTGAAGGGGGGCGCGGATTGGATGTGCTGAGTTAGAGCGGTCGCGGCAGGATTTTTTAGCGGAAGATTTTTTCGAAGGAAGCAACCCGATCAACTGGGGCACCACAAAAACAAATGTGGGAGTGAGCCTGCTCGCGATGACGGAGTGTCAGTCAGTATCAATGCTCAATGACACACTGCAATCGCGAGCAGGCTCGCTCCCACAGGGATTTGGGGGGATTGAGGGATTAAAGGCTGTCTTGCAGATTGCTACGCAGCTCTTGCAGCTCCGCTTGCAGTTTTTGCAATCTCTCAAGCGTCATTCCGCTTGCACCGAGGATGCACTGGGGAATGCTGCGTGCCTTGTCGCGCAACGCACGGCCCTGTTCGGTCAGCTCGACGATCACCACCCGTTCATCCTCTCGGCTGCGGGTGCGACTGAGCAATCCTTCGACCTCCAGGCGTTTGAGCAAGGGGGTCAGTGAGCCGGGGTCTGTCAGCAGTCGCGTGCTGATTTCGCCTACGGTCAGCCCGTCCCGCTCCCACAACACCATCATCGCCAGATACTGCGGATAGGTCAGGCCCAGCGCTTGCAGCAACGGCTTGTAGACCTTGGTCATCAGCAGCGAGGTGGAATGCAGGGCGAAACAAGCCTGATTATCCAGCAGCAGCGGGTCGCAGTTATCCGGGGTGGTGCGTTCGGTGGTCATTTCAAAGCCTTGATCAGTGATCGTCATGAATCTAGCGGGCGAATCTTTAATGCACCAGACAATTCTAGACTAATGCCGGTCCAGGGTGTTTTGCAGTGCCAGGTCCCACGGCGGAATCGGGCTGAAGCGGGTTTTCAGATACTCCAGCAATAAGCGGCTTCGGGAGTTGGGTTGTTGCTCAAGACGTAATGCATAGATGCCGGTGGTCTCCGGTGGAGGCAAGCCGTTTTCACAAAACAGCGGCAGCAACTCGCCACGCAAAAGGTACTCGCTGGCCAGCCAGGTCGGCAAATGCGCGATGCCCAGCCCCGCCAACGCCCCACAGACCAGTGCTTCGGCATTGTTGGCACTCATGCGGATGCGCGCCGGGCGATGCAGGTGCAGGTGCCCGTCGCGCTCAAAGCGCCAGGCAAAGGGTGGGGCCAGGCCGTCCCAGTCAAGGCCGTCATGTTCGATCAACTGCGCCGGTTCGGTCGGGACGCCGCGGCGTTTCAGGTATTGCGGGCTGGCACAGGCAATGCGCACCATACTTGCCAGCGGCGTGGCCACCAGACGGGTGTCGGCCATTTGACCTGCGCGCAGCACCAGATCCACCTTCCCCAGGTTCAGCCCCTGCATGTCGACAAAACTGTCGATCAAATGCAATTGCACGTCGAGGCCCGGATAGAGCATCAGGAAGTCGGCAATCACCGGCGCCAAGTGCCGTCGGCCGAACGCCGCTGGCGCATCGATGCGGATCAAGCCCTCCGGTGCACTGCTCAGGGATACGGCTTCGGCGCGGGCCAGGCGCAGTTCCGCCACAATCCGTCGCGCCCGTTCGGCGAACGCCAGGCCAGCAGGAGTAGCACGCACCGCGTGGGTGCTGCGAATGAACAACTGGCTGCCGACTGCGTTTTCCAGGCTGTCGATACGTCGCGCCACCGCCGAAGGCGTCAGCGGATGTCGCCGGGAGGCCGCGGAAAAGCTCCCCGTTTCCAGCACATCAAGGAACAGGCCGAGTTGATCGGTCAATTGATTCGGGTTCATGGTGTGTCAGCGCTTGTGCGAAGTTGGCACAGCCATTGTGCGTTGCTGTGCGTTTCCCCGCCAGCGCCGACTGCGTAGGATGAATGGCCTGATAAAAGGAAAATCGCCTGTGATTGAGTTTGTGATGTATCTGGTCTTCGGCGCCGCCCTGGGAACTCTCGGTGGGCTATTCGGCATTGGCGGTGGTTTGATCGCGATTCCGCTACTAGGCGTGCTGTTCGGGCTCGATCAGCAAATTGCCCAGGGCACGGCGTTGGTCATGGTGGTGCCCAACGTGATGCTGGCGTTGTGGCGCTATCACCAGCGCAACCGCATCGAAATGCGCCATGCACTGCCATTGGCCGCAATGGGCTTCTGCTTCGCCTGGATCGGGTCGATCTGGGCGGTAGGCATTGACGCGCAAACCATGCGCGTGGGGTTTGTTGCATTTCTGATTGCCCTGTCGACCTACAACCTGGTGCGCATGTTCACCGCCAACGCACCGGCCTCTGCACAAATGCGTTATTCCTGGCCATGGTTGGGCGTACTGGGCGCGGCATCCGGCACCATGGGCGGGTTGTTCGGGGTTGGCGGTGCGGTGGTGGCGACGCCGGTGCTGACCAGCCTGTTCGGCACCTCTCAGGTGGTGGCCCAAGGCTTGTCGCTGGCCCTGGCTCTGCCCAGCACCGGCGTCACACTGGTGACTTACGCCGTGCATCACCAAGTGGACTGGATGATCGGGTTGCCGTTGGCTGTCGGCGGGTTGATGAGCATCAGCTGGGGCGTGAAGATCGCCCACGCCATGCCGGAGCGGCTATTGCGCGGGTTGTTCTGCGGTTTCCTGGTGCTGTGCGCGGTGATGCTCGCGTTTAAAGTTTGAAGCCTTCGACGATGTGCTCGGCCAGGCACTCGGTGATCGGGGACGGGTTGTGCAGATTGCGCACCAGCATGATGCAGGCTTCCGGCAACAGCGGCAGGTCTTCGGCTTCCCCCAGGATGCGCATGTCCGGCGTGATCAGGCTTTCCAGTTGCGCAGTTACCGCGAGGCCCGCACTGACCACAGCCATTAACGCCGACAGGCTCGAACTGTTGTAGGCGATGCGGTAATCGCGCCCCATGGCGTCCAGCGCATTACACGCCCACAGCCTGCAGAAACAATCACTGTTGAACATCGCCAGGGGCAATGGCGTCTGCTCGTGGGCGTTGAAGCATTGTGCTTCGGCCCAGACGAAACGCTCCTTGCGCAGCAACTGGCCGATTTCAGTACCGGGCTCGCGGGTGACGATGGACAAGTCCAGGTCCTGGCGTTGCAACAGTTGTTTGGTTGATTCGCAGTGAACCTCGATCTGGATCAGCGGGTAGAACTTGGCGAAACGCGACAGGATCCCCGGCAGGAAACGCATGACATAATCGTCGGGCGTGCCGATGCGTACGGTGCCGACCATGTGCGGCTCGCGCAGGGTGTTGAAAACTTCGCTGTGGAGTTTGAGGATGCGCCGCGCGTAACCCAGCAATACCTGGCCCTCGGCAGTCAACTTGACCTGGCGTCCATCACGTTCGAACAGTTGGCGCTGCAACACGTCTTCTTCCAGACGCTTCATCTGCATGCTCACCGCTGACTGCGTGCGGTTGACCATTTCACCGGCACGGGTAAAACCACCCTGGTCGGCAATGGCGACAAAGGTGCGCAGCACGTCAGTATCGATACTTGGGTACGCCGACATCCATCAATCTCCGAGATGGTTACCATCAGAAACATTCGTTGGATTGATCTTAGCGCTGAGGCGAGACTTGAGCCATCCCTAAAGGAGGGCAACAAGATGAAAGGTCATAACGAGCATGTAACGGAAGAAAAATTCTCAATCCACGCGGTATCCGATCTGCTGCACAAGTTTAGTCGCTGGTACGAACTTCACCGTGAACGTGAACTGCTGGCAAGTTTGAGCGACGAAGCACTGAAGGACATTGGCGTGAGTCGTGCCGATGTCGAACATGAATCGGTCAGGCCGTTCTGGGATGATCCGATGCATAAATGATGAGGCCATCGCTACACAAACCCCTCTCTGGTGAGGTAGGTTGCGAGCAGACACGGAGGTATTCATGCCCGCAACGCTGTCCTTTTCCAACAAACAGGCTCGACGTCTGGCGCTGGCCGCCCAAGGGTTCAACGGGCGGCAACCGCCAGCGGCGATCAAACCGGTTCAGCTCAACCGGCTGATCGAACGGCTGGGCATTCTGCAGATCGATTCGGTCAATGCGTTGGTGCGTTCGCACTACCTTCCCTTGTTTTCCCGCCTCGGAAATTACTCCCCCGATTTGCTCGATCAGGCTGCCTGGAGTCAGGGCCGACGTCGCACGTTATTCGAGTATTGGGGCCATGAAGCTTCGTTGCTGCCTATGTCGATGTACCCCTTGATGCGCTGGCGCATGCAGCGTGCAACGCGTGGCGAAGACATCTACCAGCAACTGGCGCGTTTCGGTCGCGAGCAGCAGGACACGATTCGCCGAGTGCTGGCCTCGGTGCAGGAACTTGGCGCTCTGGGGGCTGGAAGTCTGTCGACCCGCCAGGAACGGGCCGGGCCATGGTGGGACTGGAGCGCAGAAAAACATGCGCTGGAATGGCTGTTCGCCGCCGGTGAAGTCACGGTCGCCGGTCGCCGCGGATTCGAGCGGTTGTATGATTTGCCGGAGCGGGTGATTCCTTCAGCGGTTCTGCAACAGCCTTTGCTCAGTGAGGCCGAGGCCCAGCGCGGGCTGTTGCTGCATGCGGCGACGGCATTAGGTGTCGGCACGGAAAAGGACCTGCGCGATTATTTTCGCCTGAACCCGGCAGACAGCCGGCCGCGTCTGGCTGAACTGATAGAGACGGGTGAATTACTGGCCTGCGAGGTTCAGGGCTGGCGTCAACCGGCCTACTGCTTGCCCGAGCCGAAAGTGCCGCGCAAGGTCGAGTCCAGTGCCTTGCTATCACCTTTTGACTCGTTGATCTGGGAGCGCAGCCGCACCGAGCGGTTGTTCGATTTCCGTTATCGACTGGAGATTTACACGCCCCAGGACAAACGGGTCTACGGCTATTACGTACTGCCGTTTTTACACAATGAACGGATTGCCGCGCGGGTTGATCTGCGTGCCGAACGAGCGTTGGGCCGGCTGGCGGTGCATGCCGTGCATGAAGAGGAGCCAGGGCTGGACGAGGTGGGGATGCTGGCGTTGGCGGGCAATCTGCGGCAAATGGCGGATTGGCTGGGGCTTGAGCAGGTTCAGCTCAATTGCCCGCGGGCGAGTGGCGCGCGCTTGCGGGTGGCGTTGGCACAGATTCAGGGTGTCTGAGCGGGCGCCTCCGCGGGCAAGCCTCGCTCCTACTGATTCAACGCAATCCTGTAGGCGCGAGGCCGTTGCCCGCGAATGGCGCGACGCGATTCAGCGCCGAACTTGCTTCAGCGTCTCGGCAATCAGGAACGCCAATTCCAGCGACTGATCGGCATTCATCCGCGGATCGCAATGGGTGTGGTAACGGTCCGACAACCCGTCTTCAGTGATTGGCCGGGCACCACCAATGCACTCGGTCACGTTCTGCCCGGTCATCTCGATGTGGATACCGCCGGCGTAACTGCCTTCCGCTTCATGAACCTGGAAGAATTGCTTCACCTCACCGAGGATCTGCGCAAAGTCGCGGGTCTTGTAACCGCTGCTGGCCTTGATGGTGTTGCCGTGCATCGGGTCCGAGCTCCAGAGCACCTGCTTGCCTTCACGCTGCACCGCGCGGATCAACGCCGGCAAGTGATCGCCAACCTTGTTCGCGCCCATGCGTGCGATCAAATTCAAGCGGCCTGGGTCGTTGTCCGGGTTCAGCACGTCGATCAGGCGAATCAGGTCTTCGGGATTCATGCTGGGGCCGACCTTTACCCCGATCGGATTATTCACGCCACGCAGGAATTCGACGTGGGCGCCGTCGAGCTGACGGGTGCGGTCACCGATCCACAGCATGTGCGCTGAGCAATCGTAGTAATCGTTGGTCAGGCTGTCGCGGCGCACGAAGGCTTCTTCGTAATTCAGCAGCAGCGCTTCGTGGGCCGTGAAGAAACTGGTTTCGCGCAGTTGTGGCGAACTGTCCATGCCGCAAGCGCGCATGAAGGCTAGGGTTTCATCGATGCGATCGGCCAAGTGGCTGTATTTTTCAGCCAGCGCCGAGTTGGCGATGAAGTCCAGGTTCCATTTGTGCACCTGATGCAGGTCGGCAAAACCGCCTTGGGCGAAAGCGCGCAGCAGGTTCAGGGTTGCGGTGGACTGGTGGTAGGACTGGAGCAAGCGCTCCGGGTCCGGTACGCGGCTTTTTTCATCGAAACCGATGCCGTTGACGATGTCGCCACGGTAGGCGGGGAGGGTTACACCGTCGATGGTTTCATCGTTGGCCGAGCGAGGCTTGGCGAACTGGCCGGCCATGCGCCCGACCTTGACCACCGGGCAACCCGCGGCGAAGGTCATGACAATCGCCATCTGCAGCAGGACTTTAAAGGTGTCGCGAATTTTTGCGGCCGAGAACTCGGCGAAGCTTTCGGCGCAATCGCCACCCTGCAACAGAAACGCGCGGCCCTGGGTGACTTCAGCGAACTGACGGCGCAACTCCCGGGCTTCACCGGCAAACACCAGCGGCGGGTAGCTGGCCAGGGTCTGCTCGACATGACGCAAATGCGCGGCGTCGGGGTAAAGGGGTTGTTGCTGGATCGGCAGGGCGCGCCAGCTGTCAGGGCTCCAGGGTTGGCTCATCACGGTCTCGGTTGTTTTACGCTCGGACGTTCATGTTATCAGCAAATTAGTGCGTGACCTGTTCCGGTTGCTTCGCGGACAATCGCGCCTTTGCCGCTTCATGTTGCGGATTATCGCGTTGCCGGGCCAGGCGACGATCAGGAGACGAAATGACTGAGGAGCGCGTCGAGCATTTGCTCGCCGAGGTACAGGATGAGTTCGGCGTGATTCGCGTGCTGGAGGTGGCCGATTACCGATTTCTCGAGTTCGGTGATGCCATCGAGCAGAGCTGCGTGTTCACGGCTGACCCGAGCTGGCTCGAGTACGATTACACCCGGGCGATGCTGATTGGCGCGCTGTGCCACGAACAGCCGGAAAGCGCGCTGTTTCTTGGCCTCGGCGCCGGCACGCTGACCCAGGCGTGCCTCAAGTTTCTGCCCCTTGAAGATGTCGAAGCCATCGAATTGCGCCCCGACGTACCGCGTCTGGCCATCGAATACCTGGGGCTCGATGATGATCCGCGTTTGTACATCCGCGTCGGCGATGCGCTGGAGTTGCTCGATACCGCTGAACCGGCGGACTTGATTTTCGTCGACCTTTATACCGATGTCGGTCCCGGTGTCGGGCATCTGGCCTGGAGCTTCCTGGAAAACTGTCAGAAACGCTTGAATCCGGGCGGCTGGCTGGTGATCAATCAATGGGCCACCGACGACGGCAAACCCTTGGGTGCTGCATTGTTGCGCGGGCTCTATCACCGGCATTACTGGGAGCTGCCGGTGAAGGAGGGCAACGTGATTCTGATCGTGCCTTCGGAGCTGGATCAGGAACTGGACATGAATGGACTGCTTGCCCGGGCCGAAGGGCTGGCGCCGCGGTTGGGGTATTCGTTGCAGTCGTTGATCAAGGCGATTCGCCCGGCGACTTGATGCAATGAGGCCTTGTGGCGAGGGAGCTTGCTCCCGCTTGAGTGCGCAGCACTCACAAGATTTGCATTGATTGCGAAGATTTTGGGGCCGCGTCGCAGCCCAGCGGGAGCAAGCCCCCTCGCCACAAAAGCAAATCTGTCAGCAGCCCTTGAAGATGCCCGGCCGCTTTTCGATCATTGACCGCACACCTTCCCGGGCATCCTCACTCGCCAACAACTTCTTCACCAACGGCGGCAATGCCTGCGCCGCCGCAGTTTCCCCTTCGTATCGCGCCTGCCGGGCAGACATCAACGTCGCCTGAACCCCCAACGGTGCCTGACGGGCTATCCGCTCAGCCAATTCAATGGCCCGTGGCAGCAGATCCTCGCTGGCCATGACTTCCTGCACCAACCCCAAGTGCAACGCTTCATGCGCATCAAATTCATCGCCAGTCAGCAGCCAGCGCATGGCATTGCCCCAGCCGGCGACTTGATGCAGGCGCAACGTGGCACCGCCGAAGGGGAAGATCCCGCGCTGCACTTCCTTCTGCGCAAATCGGGTGTTGCTGGCGCAGAGGTTGATGTCGGCGGCCAGCATCAACTCGATGCCAATGGTCAGGCAGTAGCCTTGCGCGGCGACAATCACCGGTTTGCTCACCCGGGGCCCGGCAAACACGCCCCACGGATCGCAACCGCCGAGCGGTGCCTGCCAGCCTTCGGCCAGGGCCGCACTGGCATTGATCAGGTCGAGCCCGGCGGTGAAGTGCTCGCCATGAGCGAACACCACCGCCACCCGCGCTTCGCTGTCGGCCTCGAACTCGCCGTAAGCCAGGCTCAGTGCGTTGAGCAGATCGAGGTCGAAGGCATTGCGCTTGGCCACCCGATCCAGGCCGATCATCAGGACATGGCCGTGTTTTTCACGGGTGACACGACTGGAGTCGGGCTGATTCATGGAGCATTTCCTCGGGCGGGAAGGGTGTGCCAGGCCGCGGGTCAAAACCGCTGGTCTGCGTCACAAGGATGAACCGTTTTAGCGCCATCGCCAGCAGGGCCGGGCCTTTGAAAAATAGACCGTTGCACGATTATCTGCAAAGCGTGTGACATAACGGTGTATACGTCAGTTTTCCGACAAATAATGCTCCCTTTTTGGGCGATTTCCGGTATAGTGCGCGCCGGCCTTTAACCGGGCCGCGTTTAGGTAGCGCAATTTCCCGAAGTCAGCTTCGGCTGCACGTCCGCACAGCGGACTCTCCCTTGACGAATCTTTTTCATTCATTCGTTTTCGCAAATCCCCGCCGACAAAGCAGCCAGGGCGACTCTTGAGTCTTACACGGCATGCGCAGCTTTGGAGCATGGGTCTTTGCGGATGCACTTAGAGGCAGACCCATGACCCAGGAAACCGGCGGCTTCGCCGCTTTTAATCTTAATCCGAACATTCTTGCAGCCGTCATCGCGACTGGCTACGAAGAGCCTTCGGCTATTCAGCAGCAATCGATCCCGATCATCATGGCCGGTCACGACATGATTGGTCAGGCGCAAACCGGTACGGGTAAAACCGCCGCGTTCGCCCTGCCGATCCTGCACCGCATCGATCCTGCTAAGCGCGAGCCGCAAGCCCTGATCCTGGCGCCAACCCGTGAGTTGGCGCTGCAAGTAGCAACCGCTTTCGAAACCTACGCCAAGCAAATGCCGGGCGTTACCGTTGTGGCCGTTTACGGCGGCGCCCCGATGGGCCCACAACTGAAAGCAATCCGTAATGGCGCACAGATCGTTGTCGCCACACCGGGCCGTCTGTGCGACCACCTGCGTCGTGACGAAAAAGTCCTGTCGACCGTGAACCACCTGGTTCTGGACGAAGCGGACGAAATGCTCAAACTGGGTTTCATGGACGACCTCGAAGTTATCTTCAAGGCTCTGCCGCCAACCCGTCAGACCGTGTTGTTCTCGGCCACCCTGCCGCAGTCGATCCGTGCCATTGCCGAACGCCATCTGCGCGATCCGCAACACGTGAAGATCCAGACCAAGACTCAGACCGTTACCGCGATCGAACAGGCTCACCTGTTGGTTCACGCTGACCAGAAGACCTCGGCTGTATTGAGCCTGCTGGAAGTGGAAGACTTCGACGCCCTGATCATGTTCGTGCGCACCAAGCAAGCGACCCTGGACCTGGCCAGTGCCCTGGAAGCCAAAGGCTACAAAGCCGCTGCGCTGAACGGTGACATTGCTCAGAACCAACGTGAGCGCGTGATCGAATCCCTCAAGGATGGCCGTCTGGACATCGTTGTGGCGACCGACGTTGCTGCTCGTGGCCTGGACGTTCCGCGCATCACTCACGTATTCAACGTTGACATGCCGTACGATCCAGAGTCCTACGTTCACCGTATCGGCCGTACTGGCCGTGCCGGTCGCGAAGGTCGTGCACTGTTGCTGGTGACTCCGCGTGAGCGCCGCATGCTGCAAGTGATCGAGCGTGTAACCGGTCAGAAAGTTGCCGAAGTCCGCCTGCCGGATGCTCAGGCCGTTCTCGATGCCCGCATCAAGAAACTGACCAACAGCCTGTCGCCACTGGTAGCTGATGCTGAATCGACCCACGGTGATCTGCTGGATCGCCTGACTGCCGACATCGGTTGCACCCCGCGTGCACTGGCCGCTGCTCTGCTGCGCAAGGCAACCAACGCTCAGGCGCTGACCCTGGCCGCGATCGAGAAAGAACGTCCACTGGTGCCGAACAACGCGCCGCGTGGCGATCGTCCAGAGCGCACCGGTGATCGTCCGGACCGTGGTGATCGTGAGCGTCGTGCTCCGGTTCCATTGGCCGAAGGTCGTGCTCGTTGCCGTACTGCGTTGGGTGCGCGCGATGGCATCGCTGCCAAGAACCTGCTGGGCGCTATCCTCAACGAGGGTGGCCTGGCTCGCGAAGCAATCGGTCGCATCCAGGTGCGTGACAGCTTCAGCCTCGTCGAGCTGCCGGAAGATGGTCTGGAGCGTCTGCTGACCAAGCTGAAGGACACTCGCGTTGCCGGTAAGCAGTTGAAGCTGCGTCGCTATCGCGAAGATTGATCCGCTCTCGGGCTGATTGATCGAACATAAAAAATCCCCGACTGGTTCGGGGATTTTTTTTGCCTGCTGTTTCTGCCCGGCTTTTGAGCGGAGTCGCCCCCATCGCGAGCAGGCTCGCTCCCACATTGGAATGCGTTTCCCTGTGGGAGCGAGCCTGCTCGCGATGAGGACGACTCGGTCTACCTGTCAGCCAAAGCGGTAAATATCCATGCCCAGCGCACCCATGGTGAAACCCTGATGCGCAATGCTGAACTCACCCCCGGCCGCGCGGGCAAAGTACAGCGGCAGCAGATGCTCGTCACTCGGATGGTTCCGCACAGCATTCGGAGCTTGCTGACGATAGTCGTGCAACGCGGCTTCGTCGTTCGCTTCGAGTTTCTCGATCATCCAGTCGCGGAACGCCTTGGCCCAGGGTTCGACGCTTTCCGGGCCGGCGTGCCAGTCCAGTTCGCGCAGGTTATGGGTGATGCTGCCGGAGCCGATCAACAACACGCCGTGTTCGCGCAGGCTGGCCAAGGCATGGCCGACCCGGGTTTGCAGGGCAGGGCCGCCACGGGTGGGCAGCGAGACTTGCACCACCGGGATGTCGGCCTGCGGATACATCAACGACAAAGGCACCCAGACGCCGTGGTCGAAGGGGCGTTTGGTATCGATCCGTGCCGGCAGGTTGTCGGCCTGCAGTAACTCGACCACCTCGCCAGCCAGTTGAGGATTGCCGGGCGCCGGGTATTGCACTTCGAACAGTGCTTTCGGGAAGCCGCCGAAATCGTGCCAGGTTTCAGGCCGGGGATTGCCACTGACCAGCAAATCGTTACTTTCCCAGTGTGCAGAGACGATCACGATGGCTTTCGGTTTCGGCATTTCGGCGGCCAGGCGAGCGAGGGCGGGCCCGCTGGCACCCGGTTCCAGTGCCAACATGGGCGAGCCATGGGATATGTACAGGCTGGGGAACATGAAAGAGCTCCTGAGGGGTAAGATGGCAGCATCTTCAGTCAGATCATTGATCTAAATCTAATATAAGTTTTAGGGTCTTTTGATCGAATTTTCGGGATTAATTATGCAGCCGGAGTTTTGGCACAAGCGGTGGACGTCGAATCAGATCGGCTTTCACCTGCCGGAAGTGAATCCATATCTGCAACGTTACTGGCCGCAGCTGGGCCTGGAGGAGGGCGCGCGCGTCCTGGTGCCGCTATGTGGGAAAAGCCTGGATCTGCTCTGGCTGGCGAAATGCGGTCACGAGGTGTTGGGCATCGAATTGTCGGAAAAGGCGGTGGAAGACTTCTTCCACGAGCATCAATTTGATCCGGACGTCAGCGACCAGGGGCCTTTCACGGTCTATCGGGCGGGTTCGATCGAGGTCTGGTGCGGCGACTTCTTCGCGTTGACGGCCGGCGATGTCGCCGATTGCAGCGCGCTGTATGACCGCGCGGCATTGATCGCGTTGCCGCCGACGATGCGTGAGCAATACGCCGAGCATTTGAAGCGGATTCTGCCGAAGGATTCGCTGGGGCTTTTGATTACTCTGGATTACGACCAGGCACAGAAGGAAGGCCCACCGTTTGCCGTGCCCGATGACGAAGTGCAACGGTTGTTCGGGGCAACCTGGGAGCTGAAGATTCTGGAAGACCAGGACGTATTGGGCGAGAGCTGGAAGTTTATCGAAAGTGGCGTTACTCGGCTTGAAGAGCGGGTTTATCGGGTTTCCATCCGATAGATTTGTAGTGGCTTCACTGGACCATCGCAAGCTTGCTCGCGATGGGGCCCGAATGAACACCGCAAAAATCAGCAGACAAAAAAAGGCCCGCATTCACTGCGGGCCTTTTCTTTTAAGGCGTAGTGCGAGAGCTATCAGCCCCGACGACGCAACGCGTCAATACGCTCTTCCAGCGGCGGGTGGCTCATGAACATACGAGCGAACCCTTGTTTGATGCCGCCGTTGATGCCAAAGGCATTCAGCGTATCCGGCATGTGCACCGGCAGGCCCTGTTCGGCACGAAGGCGTTGCAAGGCACCAATCATTGCGCTGGTACCGGCCAGACGTGCACCGGCTTCGTCGGCACGGAACTCACGTTTGCGCGAGAACCACATGACGATGGAGCTGGCCAGAATGCCCAGGACCAGTTCGGCGAAGATCGTCGCGATATAGTAGGCGATGCCCTGGCCTTCTTCGTTCTTGAAGATCACCTTGTCGACAAAGTTGCCGATGATCCGGGCGAAGAACATCACGAAGGTGTTCACCACGCCCTGGATCAACGCCAGGGTGACCATGTCACCATTGGCTACGTGGCCGATCTCGTGGGCCAGGACCGCTTTCACTTCATCCGGCGAAAAACGTTCGAGCAGACCCTGGCTGACCGCGACCAGTGCGTCGTTCTTGTTCCAGCCCGTGGCGAACGCGTTGGCCTCGTAGGCGGGGAAAATCCCGACTTCGGGCATCTTGATCCCGGCTTCGCGGGACAGTTGCTCGACGGTTTGCAGCAGCCATTGCTCGTGACGTGTGCGCGGCTGGCTGATGATTTGGGTGCTGGTGCTCATCTTCGCCATCCACTTGGAGATGAACAGCGAGAACAGGGAACCGGCGAAACCAAAGACCGCACAGAAAATCAGCAGCTGATTGAGGTTGAGATCAACCCCGTTGGCCGCCATGAACCCGTTGAAGCCGAAAAGGCTCAGGGTGATGCTGGCAATCAGCACGACCGCCAGGTTAGTGGCCAAAAACAGCAGGATGCGCATCATGGTTGTAGAAATCTCCTCATGCTAAAGATGTAGCGTACTGCGGGGTATATAAGGTGCTGCACCGGGCTATTCAACCGAGTGACTATTTCAAACTGTGTCCTACAGCAACAGTCTAGCTGCTTGCAGGGCAATTCCGACGGCGATGCGGGAGGTGTTTGACAGCCAATTCGCCTCTCAGGCCCCGTCGTTGTTAGACGCGGCCCCAAAACGTGGCTTCAGTAAGCGACAGGAGCAGTGATGGCTGACAGGGGGCAAAGATATGTTGCTGAATTAATCACCGTGCGACCGATGCACGTGTCGCACGGTGAAGTTCAGTTTACTGGCGGTAGGATTTGAGGAAGTTACCGATCCGGCCAATGGCCATGTCCAGTTCGTCCACCCGTGGCAAGGTCACGACACGGAAGTGATCCGGCCAAGGCCAGTTGAAGGCCGTGCCTTGCACCACCAGCAGTTTTTCGGAGAGCAGCAGGTCGAGCACGAACTTCTCGTCATTGTGGATCGGGCAGACTTTCGGATCGATCCGCGGGAACGCATACAACGCCCCCATCGGCTTCACGCAACTCACGCCCGGAATATCGTTAAGCAGTTCCCAGGTGCGATTGCGCTGTTCCAGCAAGCGACCGTGCGGCAACACCAGGTCATTGATGCTCTGGTAACCGCCGAGAGCGGTCTGGATTGCATGCTGACTCGGCACGTTGGCACACAGGCGCATGTTGGCCAGCATGTCGATGCCTTCGATGTAGCTCTGGGCGTGGTGCTTCGGACCGGAAATGGCGATCCAGCCGGAACGGAAACCGGCCACGCGATACGACTTGGACAGACCGTTGAAGGTCAGGCACAGCAGGTCCGGCGCCAGGGAGGCGGTGCAGATGTGCACGGCATCGTCGTACAGGATCTTGTCGTAGATCTCGTCGGAGAACACCACCAGATTGTGCTGGCGTGCCAGTTCCAGCATGCCCAGCAGCACTTCTTTCGAATACACGGCGCCGGTCGGGTTGTTCGGGTTGATGATCACCAGGGCCTTGGTGTTCGGGGTGATCTTGGCCTTGATGTCGGCCAGGTCCGGCCACCAGTTGGCCTGCTCGTCGCACAGGTAATGCACCGGGTTGCCGCCGGACAGGCTCACGGCAGCCGTCCACAGGGGATAGTCAGGCGCTGGCACCAGCACTTCGTCGCCATTGTTCAGCAATGCCTGCAACGACATCACGATCAGCTCGGAAACGCCGTTGCCCAGGTAGATGTCTTCAATGCCGACACCTTCCACCTGCTTTTGCTGGTAGTACTGCATGACAGCCTTGCGCGCGCTGAACAGGCCTTTGGAGTCGCTGTAACCCTGAGCGGTCGGCAGGTTGCGGATCACGTCCTGGAGGATTTCGTCCGGCGCTTCGAAACCAAAGGGCGCCGGGTTGCCGATGTTCAGCTTGAGGATGCGATGACCTTCCTCTTCCAGGCGTTTGGCGTGCTTGAGCACTGGGCCGCGAATGTCGTAGCAGACGTTGGCGAGCTTGTTCGATTTGCTGACCTGCATGGCGATGTGTTCCCGAAAATGAACGATCCAGGCGGCGTATGAACTACCGTACTGGGAATCCTGCGTATTCACACAGGCCTGACGCCTTGAGATGCAGCACCCATAAATCCGTTTGAATGCGCGTGGTCTGGCTGCCAGACTGGCGTTTGACGAGGCGCAATCATACGTGCCGCCCGATCCGTGGAAAAGGTACAGATCGGGCTTTTTCAGCTGCTGAGGTGTGACGATGGAAAAGTTGGATAAAACCCTGGAAGAATGGAAGGCGATGCTCGATCCAGAGCAGTACAACGTTTGCCGTCTCAAGGGCACCGAACGGCCGTTCTCCGGCAAATACAACGACACCAAAACTGACGGTGTCTATCACTGCATCTGCTGCAACGAGCCGCTGTTCGACTCCAAAACCAAATTCGACTCCGGCTGCGGCTGGCCGAGCTTCTACGCGCCGATCGGCGACAGCGCCATGGTCGAGATCCGTGATGTCAGCCACGGCATGATCCGCACTGAAGTGGTTTGCGCCAAATGCGACGCGCACCTGGGGCACGTGTTCCCGGATGGCCCGCCGCCGACCGGTCTGCGTTATTGCATCAATTCGGTGTGCCTGGACCTGGTATCGCGCGAGTAATGCGAGCCATGTAGGAGCGAAGCTTGCTCGCGAAGGCGTCTCAACATTCAGCACCGATGGTGACTGACCCGACGCCTTCGCGAGCAGGCTTAGCTCCTACAGATATCCGGAGATATCCGGCGCCCCCGCACATTTAAATTGCACACAATTCAATTGCTCGCTATGTTCATGGCTTGTTCCGTCAATTCGAGCCAAACCCATGAGCGACAACCTGCTGACCATCCCGGTGACCACCATCAAAGGTGATCAGAAAACCCTGGCCGATTTCGCCGGCAAAGCCGTCCTGGTGGTCAACACCGCCAGCAAGTGCGGTTTTACCCCGCAATACAAAGGCCTCGAAGAATTGTGGCAGACCTACAAGGATCAAGGCCTGGTGGTGCTCGGCTTTCCCTGCAATCAGTTCGGCAAGCAGGAACCGGGTAACGAAGGGGCGATTTCCGAGTTCTGCGAGTTGAACTTCGGTGTCACCTTCCCGCTGTTCAAGAAGATTGACGTCAATGGTGCCGGTGCTCATCCGCTGTTTGTGCAATTGAAGAAACGTGCACCGGGCGTGCTCGGCTCCCAGGGCATCAAATGGAACTTCACCAAGTTCCTGATCGGCAAGGACGGCCAGTTGGTCAAGCGCTTCGCTCCGGCAACCAAGCCGCAGGACCTGAGCCGCGAGATCGAAGCCCTGCTCAAATGAACACCCTGTCCGTCGATTCGCTGAAGCTCGACAGCCAGCTCTGCTTCAAGCTGTATGCGGCTTCTCGGGCGGTGATCCGCGCCTACAAGCCGATGCTCGATCAACTGGGCCTGACCTATCCGCAATACCTGGCGATGCTGGTGTTGTGGGAATGGCAGGAAACGGCGCCGGAGCAGCCGACGGTCAAGGCGCTGGGCGAACGCCTGGCGCTGGATTCCGGCACCCTGACGCCGTTGCTCAAGCGCCTTGAGCAGCTGCAACTGGTGCAGCGCCAGCGTTCGGCGCGCGATGAGCGAGAAGTGCACCTGAGTCTTTCGCCGACCGGCAAGGCTTTGCGTGATCAGGTCGGGCCGCTCAAGGCCCGGTTGCTGTGCGACAGCGGCGTCGATCTGGATCGCCTGCATGATCTGCGCGACGGTCTCGATCACCTGCTGGGGCAAATCAAAGCGCTGTCGTAGTCGGTATCCACAGGTCGAGCAACGCGGCCAGTTCTTCTCGGCGAAAGGGCTTGGCCAGGTAATCGCTCATGCCCGCCACACGGCAGCGTTCGCGTTCCTCGGACATGGCGTTGGCAGTCAAGGCCACGATGGGCAGTTGTGGCCAGCGCCCGCTGCGACGGATTTGTCGGCTGGCTTCATAGCCATCCATCACCGGCATGTTGCAGTCCATCAGCACCAGGTCGAATTCGCTGTGCTCAAGCTGATCCAGGGCTTCGGCACCGTGAGCGGCGACGATCACCTCGCAACCGAGTTTGCCGAGCATGCCCTTGGCCACCAATTGATTGACCGGGTTGTCCTCGACCAGCAGGACACGTCCGCGTCGTTGGGGGGTAAGGTTTTCGACCCGGGCACCGTTGATCAGGTTGCTTTCGGGCAGCAGCACCCGGCGCAATGTCTGGTACAGCGCATTGCGCGCCAAAGGACGAGCCTGCTGTTGCAGGGGCGCCAGGGCGTTGGCTTCTTCACTGGGCATGAAGCTGCCATAGGCGGTCACCAGCAAGATAGGCGCGTCGAGGGTCGGGCGCAGGCCAAACAGGCATTCGGGGCAGTCGGTGATCAGCACGTCCGGGTCGAGGCCGATGAACGAGTCATCGATGGACCGTTGCTGATAGTCGAGCCCCCAGCCGGGCAACAGGTTTTTCAGCAGTTCCGCCAGGCCGCTGTTGGCCGCGGTGACGGCAATGACCTTGCCCGGTAACGGCTGTGGGGCGATGGCCCGGGTGTGGCAGGGCAACGGCAGGTCGGCGCAGAACTGGCTGCCGAAACCCGCTTCCGAGCTGATGGTCAGCCGCCCCTGCATCGCTTCGCATAGGTTATAGGTCAGCGCCAGGCCCAGCCCGGTGCCGCCAAATTGGCGGGTTATGCCGGCGCCGGCCTGCGTGAAAGGCTGGAAGATTTTGACCTGAGCATCCTGGGCAATCCCGATACCGGTGTCGCAGACTTCGATTCTGACGCCATCTTCAAAGGTTGAAAGGCGCACATCCACCCGACCGAAACGGGTGAACTTGAGGGCGTTGGACAACAGGTTGCTGACGATCTGCCGGACGCGGGTCGGATCCCCCAGCACCAACGCCGGAAAGTGCGGATCGATCAGGCAGGTCAACTCGACGCTGGGCGCGGCGTTCTGCGACAGCAGATTGGCGGTGTCTTCGATCAGCGACCCGAGGTCGAACGGAATGTGTTCGAGTTCGAGCTGGCCGGCATCGAATTTCGACAGGTCGAGAATATCGTTGAGCAGTTCCACCAGCACTTTGCCCGAGTCATGGGCAATGGACAGCTGTTGCTGTTGTTCGGCAGTGAGCGGTCCGTCCAGCGAGAGCGCGATCATGCCCAGCAGGCCGTTGAGCGGTGTGCGGATTTCATGGCTCATATTGGCGAGAAACACCGAGCGTGCTTCGGCCATATCGAGGGCGGTGCTTCGTGCGACTTCCAGCTCCTGGTTGGATTGACTGAGCCGGGCATTGATCGCCTTGAGCTCCGCGGTGCGGGCCGAGACGATGTTTTCCAGTTGCCCGAGGTAGTCTGTCAGGCGGTTTTCGGCGTTGCGCCGCTGCTGGATTTCGGTGGCGATGTTTTCGAACTGCTGGTTGGCCACTTTGACCAGCACACCGATTTCATCGTTTTTATGTCCGCTCGGGTATTCCAGCCAGGTCGGTTCCGCGCTACGCGGATCGCGCCCGCTGAGTTCGCGGATGACCCGCACCAGCGGCTTCGTCAGCATCACGTAGAACAGCGCCAACAGGATGCCGGTCAGGATCAGGCTGCGAGCGAAGCCGTTGAGCAGCGTCACCTCGGCCCGGCGCAGGAAACGGCTGCCGAAGGCGTAGGTATCGACTTCCAGTCGCAAGGTGCCGAGTGATTCGTTCGGCAAGTGATCGAGGTAGAGGCGGTCTTCAAACTGGCGGTTGGCGCCGAACAGGAAGTCGCTGATCATCCGATAATTGCTTTGCAGGGTCGGGCGTTTGACGCTGGCCAGGACGGTGCCGTTGTTGTCAGTCAATTGCGCACCGATGATCGCCGGCGAGCGCAACAGGCCCATGGTCAGTTCCTGGGAGAGTTCGGCGTCGATGTTGTAGGCGATGCGGGACGCGGGGTTATGGCTGATTTCCAGTAAAGACAGTATTTCACGGTTGATGGAGGCGTCTTCGCTGGCATAATCGATGCCTATTTGCAGCAGACTGAGCAGCGTGCCCAGAATGAAACCGACAAGCACGGTTAGCCTGGCTTGCTTGTATGACAGCCGGTGGGTGAATTTGATATCCATGGGGTGTTGAACCACTTCCGTTTCCCTTCGCTGCTCAAGCATAGTCGATCATGCATGGATACCGATGTTCTCGCGAGCCCTTGTGCAACAAGGGATGAACCGGGTGCCGAATGCTTCGTTGCGTCGCTGCAATGCCATCATCACTGTGAACGTGCCCGAGGAGAAGACGTGGATTCCCGATTGAATGCTTTTCTTGAACGCGCCGATGCTGTCCTGGCCCGTATCGAACCGCTCTTGCCTGCTCCTCGGCAAGCCATCGACTGGACGCAATGCCTGGCCGCGCGCTGGCAACGCGAAGGCCGCAGCGGGTTTCTGCTGCCGCTGCATGTCAGCCTCGACACGCGGTTGTCCGACTTGATCGGTGTCGACCGCCAAGTGGAGCAACTGGGGCGAAATACCCAGCAGTTCCTCGACGGCATGCCCGCCAACCACGCTCTGCTCTGGGGTTCGCGCGGCACCGGCAAATCGTCGCTGGTGCGCGCATTGCTGGCCGAGCACGCCAAGGCCGGCCTGCGGTTGATCGAGATCGAGCGCGATCACCTGGCGGACCTGCCGCGCGTGGTCGAACAGATCGCCAGGCTGCCTCAGCGTTTCGTGCTGTTTTGCGATGACCTGTCGTTTGAGTCGGGTGAAGGCGACTATCGCGTGCTCAAGAGCGTGCTCGACGGCTCGCTCGAACAGGCGCCGGATAACGTCTTGCTGTACGCCACCTCTAACCGTCGCCACCTGGTGCCGGAAAAGGAAAGCGATAACGAAAACTGGAAACGGGTCGATGGCGAACTGCATCCCAGCGAGGCGGTGGAAGACAAGATCGCGCTGTCGGACCGTTTTGGATTGTGGCTGTCGTTCTATCCGTTTACTCAAGAGCACTTCCTTGACGTCGTCGAGCACTGGATCGGGCAATTGGCCGGAAAATCCGGCCTTGAGTGGCAGCGTAACGAAGAGCTGGACATCCTCGCCGTGCGCTGGGCTACGGGCCGGGGCAACCGCAATGGACGCTGCGCATATCAATTTGCCCGCTATTGGGTGGGGCTGAAGCTGTTGGAGCACAAAGCATGATCGATTTACAGAAGAGCGGCCAAGGCCTGGACGGTTACGGCATGTTATGGGCGCAGCTGGAGTCGCTACTGGCGGACGAGCGTGACTTTATCGCCAACGCTGCGCAGTTTTCGGCGTTCCTGTACAGCCAGCTCGACGACTTGAACTGGGCCGGTTTCTACCTCAATCGCGACGAAGAACTGGTGCTTGGCCCGTTTCAGGGGCAGATCGCCTGTGTGCGGATTCCTTTCGGTCGCGGAGTGTGTGGGACGGCGGCGGCGACCTTGAAGACCCAGTTGGTCGAAGACGTTCACGCGTTCCCCGGGCACATCGCCTGCGACAGCGCCTCGAACAGCGAGCTGGTCGTGCCGCTGGTCAAGGACGGTCGCCTGATTGGCGTGCTGGACCTCGACAGCCCGAGTCTGGCGCGGTTTACCGCTGACGATCAGGCCGGTATCGAGCAACTGGCGGCGATTTTCCTGCGTCTGACCGATTGCTGATCACACCCTCAATCCGGCCTTGAGCAACAGGCTTGACGGGTCGACCGCATCGATCTGCCTTGGATCGAGGAATCGGTCGGCGTATTGCAGATAGATGCCGGCGTTGATGAACAAGCCGAACAACTCCGGATCGATATGGGCGTCACGGCACATGGTGGCCATGATGCCCAGCGCTTCGCTCAAGGTTTTGGCCTTCTTGTAAGGGCGATCGGCGGCGGTCAGTGCCTCGAAAATATCGGCAATCGCCATCATCCGTGCCGGCAGACTCATTTCTTCGCGCTTCAACTGTTTGGGGTAACCGGTGCCGTCCATTTTCTCGTGGTGGCCGCCAGCGATTTCCGCGACGTTGTTGAGGTGGCCGGGGAAGGGCAAGTGGCTGAGCATCAGGATCGTCTGCACCATGTGATGATTAATGATGTAACGCTCCTCGCGGGTCAGCGTGCCTCGGGTGATGCTCAGGTTGTAGAGCTCGCCTCGGTTGTATTTGTAGCGCGGCACATCGAGCTTGAAACCCCAGGGATTGTCTTCCGGAATCAGTTCGCTTTCGGCGCGTTCGAACAGGTGCTCGGGTTTATCCGCCAACAGCGGCTCGCTGACCGGCAAGGTCGGTGCCGGGGTTCTTTCCTGGCGACGGTTTTCTTCCCAGGACACACCGATTCGATCGTCCAGGGTTCGGGTCCAGTTGCGCTGGGCAATGCTGCGCAGCCGTTGCAGATCGGCTTCGGCCATGGCCTCTGCGCCCAGATTACAGCGGGCGACGAAGGCGAAATCATCATCCAGCCCGGCCAGGTTGGCATTGCGCAATTCGGCCAGGTGCTGCTCGTCACCGCCCAAGGCGACGGCTTGCCAATAATTGATCCAGGCATCGCGCTTGAGGACTTCGAAACGGGTGCGGATTTCATGGATGCGGTCGTTCAGGGTCTCAAGCTTGGTGGCTTTGTCGACCACGTATTCAGGCGTCGTGACCTTCCCGCAGTCGTGCAGCCAGGCCGCAATGTGCAAGGCTTCCCACTCATCTTCGGTGGGTTGGTAGTCGCTGAAGGCCGGGGCCTGACTGGCGGCCGCCGCCTGGGCGAGCATCAGGGTCAGCTCCGGCACTCGCTGGCAGTGGCCTCCGGTATAAGGGCTCTTGGCATCGATCGCGCCGGCCAGCAGTTGAATGAAGGCGTCCAGCAGTTGTTTCTGTTTGGCTTGCAGGCGCTGGCTCTCAATGCTCACGGCCGCGGCGCCGGACACCGCCTGGAGAAACGCGATGCGGTCCGGGCGCAGTTTTTCCAGGTCGCTTTGTGTGCCGCTGTCGGTCAAAAGCAGGATCAGCAGGCCCACGGTTTCGTTGTGCCGATTGTGCAAGCGGATACCGATCAGGTGCACCCGGGGGCATTCCAGCGCGAGCATCACCTTCTGCAAATCCCCCGCCTGTTCGAAACCCAGATTGGTCACGATATTGTCGGCGTTCGACAACTGCTGAAGCCACTGAGGACTCTGCGGATCCTGGAGTTCGTGTCCCTGAACTCCGAATGAGGGCAATGCTTGTGACGTGCCATTGATGACCAGGCCCTGGGGCTCCATGCGATCGCTGTCACGTTCGCGCAGGTAAATAAGACCGGCCTGGGCTTGCCCGATCTTCACGGTTTCAAACAGCACCCGCTGCAGCAACGGCGCAAAGCGGGTCTCCGCGCTCAAGCTATCGGTGATCTGGAAAAAACTGCCCAGAGTGTCCTTCATCCGCGCCATCGACACGCTCAGTTGGTCAATTTCAAGCACCGGCGAACTGTGGCCGATCGGAAAGTCGAAATTGAAACTGCGCACCGCATCGGCTTCCTGCACCAGCGTGCGCAGGGGCTTGACCAGGACTCTGGAGGTCAACCATCCCACGGGCAGGCACAGCAGCAATGTCGCCAGAGTAATCAGCGCGCCTTGCCAGCGCATGCGGTAGGCATCGGCGAGCAATTCGTCCTCAGGCACCAGCAACGCCAGTTGCAGTCCCTGGGGGCCGCCCTCCGTCATGCTGCTGCGCGCCACGATCCATTGACGACCGGCGGCGTCCAGCCGATTGCTGGCAGGAGGATTGGAGAGCAGGGCGCCGAGGCCGGGGCTGAGGTCGGCAGCCTTGTTCAGGCGAGCGGTCTGGTCGTCGATGATCAGTTTGCGGCTGTCGGGGTAGGCGACCGCATTGCCCTGGGCATCGAACAGCACGATTTCGGTATGGGGCGTCACCACGTGTTTGGCCAGGGTGGCCGACAATTCGGCTAGGGTCAGGTCGGCCCCCATCACCGCGTTTTCACCACTGCGCCGGGCCAAGGTAGTGCCGACGTTGCGGGTGGAGAAAAAAACGTAGGGGTCAGTGGTGATCTGGTTCACGTCGCCGCGTGCGCTGGAGAACCAGGCACGAGTGCGGGGATCGAAAGTTTCGTCGGGGTTGTCCAGGCGGTTGATGAGTGTCAGGGATTGATCAAAAAACAGGGATTGGGAGCGGATCTGACCACTGCTGCTGTGCTCGATGCTCCAGACTTGAAACGCCGCTGAATCGGGGGCTTTCAGTTCGGTTCTCAGGGATGCCGTCCGCAAGGGGCGGACCATGAAAAAATCACCGTTGCCATAACCCAGGTACAACGATGCCAGATTGGGGTTGTCGTTGAGCGACTGGCTAAAGGGCTGGAGCAACGCCAGGCGTTGCTCCAGATCCGGAGCGCGGGTCGCCGGGTAGTCCGCCAGCAGGCTCAGCAGATGGCGAATCGGCTCGTAGGTGCCTTGCAGGTCCAGGCGAACATCCTGCTCGATGCGGTTGAAGAGCTTTTCACTGCTGGAAAGAATGATCTGCGTGGTTTGCCCGTAGTTGAAAATGCCCAGCACCGCACCGGTCAGCAATAACAGAAAGGTGAACATCACACTGATATGGATGTGCAGCGGAAACCGGCGTTGATCCGGGCGCAGTGGGCTGGGCATTGCGGGTCTCTCCATGATGTTTAACACACTGCTCAGCGTCCAAGCATAGTTAAGGCTGCATCATTCTGCTTTTCTCGTTGTGGCCTATCTGTTGCTCCAAAGCCTGTTCCAATGCCTGCTCCAGTTCGACCATCGCCCGGTCCATGGCCTTGGTGCAATTGACGACTGCTTCAGGGGGGAGCACGTCATGACAGGCGTTTTCCAGCGCCTCGCAGCTGTCGATCAATCGGCAAGCCTGGACGATTCGCGCAGCCCCCTTGATTTTGTGGGCCACCTCGATGAAAGCCTGCCGATCTTCCGTGGGGGACAACGCCAGCAACTCTTGCCGATCCAGACGGTTGCTGTTCAGCAGTTCGGACAACAGGCGCCGGTCCAGTGTCGGGCTGCCACCCGTCAGCAGATGCAGCCCTTCAAGACTGAAGGCCGGGGCGCGGACCGTTGGCGCAACGCCTTCAACCCATTGACTCAAGGCTGTCAGGCTCAGGGGTTTGAACAGGCAGTCGTCCATTCCGGCTTGTCTGCAGCGTTGTATTTCTTCCGGTTGTGCGTTGGCGGTGAAGCCCAACACGGTACAAGGCCGGCTCTGCGTTTGCTGTTCATGTTGGCGAATGGAGCGAGCCAGTTCGTATCCGTCCATGATCGGCATGTTGCAATCGACGATCACCAGATCGAACACGTTGTCCTTCCAGGCCTTCAACCCCGCTTCGCCATCCGGTGCGGCGCTGTAGCGATGCCCCAGGAACTCCAGTTGCTGACACATGAGCAAGCGATTGGCGGGATGGTCGTCGACCACCAGGACGTTCAGCACAGCCGAGGTCGGGTGGAGGGACGGTTCAGCGGTTTTCGACACCCGCTCGGCTGGCAATGTTGCAAGGTTCAGCGAGATCCTGACCTGAGTGCCGATACCAGCCTGGCTGCTCAACTGCAGGTTGCCGCCCATCATCTCGCACAGATTGCGGCTGATCACCAGACCGAGCCCCGCGCCGCCTCTGGCTGCCTGCGCGGAATGATCGGCCTGGGCGAAAGGCTCGAATAAGCGCCGTTGGTCCTGTTCGTTGATCCCGACCCCGCTGTCCTGAACCTGTAACTGCAACAGCACCCGGCCGGGTTCGTCGGTCGGATGCAGTTCGACCACAATCCGGACCTGACCCTGTTCGGTAAATTTGATGGCGTTGCTGACGAGGTTGGACAGCACCTGCTTGAAGCGCATTGGGTCCAGCAGGACATCGGAGGGTGGTTCTGCCGGGTTGAAGTCCAGCCGCAGGCGCAGATTTTTCTGGCGGGCCAGTCCGTCGAAAATCCGCACCACCGACGCCACGGTTTCTCTCAGGTTGACGCGTTCCGGGCTCAGGCTCAGGCGACCGGATTCAATTCGCGCAATATCAAGAATGTCCCCGATCAGGTTCAGCAGGTCTTTCGCCGAGTGGTAGGCCACGTCAATGGCCGGGCGATCCGGGTGGCTGTGATCGATACGCTTGAGGGTCAGTTCGAGCATGCCGATGATGGCATTCATCGGCGTGCGGATTTCATGGCTCATGGTCGCCAGAAAGGTGCTTTTGGCACGGTTGGCTTCATCCGCACGCTCTTTCGCGGCACGCAGGTCGTCGAACAGTTGTCGGCGCTCGCTGATGTCGATCCAGCCGCCAATGATGCCTTGTACTTCACCGCTGGAGTCCCGGTAGGGAAGTATCCAGTGATAAATCGTCAGTGTGCGGCCACCGATATGCAATGGCCGATCGAGAATCAGCGGAGTTCCTTCGGCCACGACGCGTTGGTAATCCGCCTGGTATTCCTGGGCTTCAAATGAGTTGCTCAAGCTGCCCTGCATGACGTTTTTACCAATCACGTCTTCGCGTTTGGCGCAGAAGACCTCCAGGTAACTGTCGTTACAGCTTTGCAGCAAGCCCTGGCGATCGCGCACGTAGATGGGATGAGGCGTGCCGTTGACCAGCGATCCCATGAACTCGAGTTGGTCGTTCAGGGCGAGCTCGGCGGCCAGGCGCTGATTGATCTGGCGACGCATGTAAGCGTTCCAGGTCATGGACATCAGCAGCAACACGCCGACACCCAGAACGATCTGATAGAACACTCGGTGATAGTTGCGCCAGGTACTTTGCGAGGCAGACGAGTAGCCTTGCCAGCGGCTGTTGATAATGCCCAGCTCTTCCGGCGCGATGCTCAGCAGGGCCTTGTCGAGGATCGAACCCAGCTCTTTGGCGTCGCGCCCGGTCGCCAGGGAGAACGCGGCTTGCCGGGTACCGATAGTGGTGCTGATTTGAAGTGCGTGCTCGAAGATTCGCGATGAGATGAAATAGTTGGCAATCACCAAAGAGCTCACCGTCCCTTGCGCCTGACCCTCGGCGAGCAATTCCACGGCGCTGAAGGTGTCCGGCGTTTCGATCAGATGGATTCGCGGGAACTCGCGGCGCAGGTAATCCGCCATAGGATTGCCTTGGGCGATGGCCAGGCGCTTGTCCGTGAGTTGCGTCAGATTTGACGGGCTGTCGGCAGCTTTGCGAGTGAGCAGGACAAAGGAGTTTTCCAGATAAGGACGGCTGAAGTTCAGCATCGCTTCACGTTGGGTGCTGGGGAGCAGGGCGGCAATCAGGTCGGCCTGATGGCTGTTGACCTGCTCGATCATCTCGTCATCGTTACGGCTGCGATGGATCTCGAAGCGCAAACCGGTGCGCAATCTGATCAGTTCGAGCAAGTCGGCGGATACGCCCCGGAAGTTACCGTCGCTGTCGAAAAAGGTCAGCGGGGCCAACGCTTCGTTGACCACGACCCGCACGACGGGATGTTGCGCCAGCCAGCGTTGTTCACGGTCGCTGAGTTGCAGTTTCTGATCGGTGAGAAGAATGTCACTGCCCGCACTCCAGCGTTTGGCGATGTTTTCTCGCTCGCTGCCAGGGGTCCCTTTGAGGATGGCGTTGATGATCCCGAGCAGAGCCTGGTTGCCCTTGTGTACGGCGAAGCTGAAACCATGGGCCTCGTGTTTACCGAAGTTGGCCATGCGGATGTTGTTCAGATACCCCTTGTTGATGATGTAATGGGTTGAAATGGTGTCGCCCAGAAAAACATCGGCCTGGTCGAAAGCCACCGCATTGATTGCATTCTGGTAGGAGGGGTAGGAAGTGATGATCGCTTTCGGGTACAGGGCTTTGACTTCGTCCAGCGGCAAGTAGTGATAAACCATGCTCAGGCGCAGTCCGGCGAGCCCGTCGCTCAGGGATCTGGTTTCGCCTTCCCGTGTCACCAGAACCGGTTGATCCACGGCATAGGGCAAGGACAGCACGATGTCCGCATTGCGGGCTTCAAAACCATTGGCGCTGCCGAGCATGTCGACCTCGCCTTTTTCCAGGGCTTTGATCGCGTCTCCCCGGGAAACGTAGCGCTGGACCTTGACTGGCAGGCCGGTGGCCTTGCCCAGGATGCCCGCGTAATCAGCAGTGAAACCTTCGTAGTCGCGGCCGCTGATGGTCAGGTCGAAAGGAGGGTAGTCGGGGGCAGAGGTGCCCAGAATCAGTTCACGCTTATTGTTAAGCCATTGTTGTTGCGATTTATCCAGTTGGACTTCCATGTGTCCGGTCATTGAGCGACTGAGCAGAGTGTACTGCTCGCTCGCCGTCGGTGCCGCGTGCGCTGAGGTGCTCAGACATAAACCCGCGACCAGCGGTATCAGATAATCCATTAAACGACTGGGCATCCTGTTTCTCACACTAACGCGTTGCGTTTTGCCATATCAATGAGTTCAACGAGTGATTTGGCCTTGAGTTTTTGCATGAGACGTTTTTTGTAAGTGCTGACAGTCTTGTTGCTCAGGAACATGCCCTTGGCAATTTCCTTGTTAGTGCGGCCTTGGGCAAAAAGTTGCAATACCATCAGCTCTCGGTCATTGACTGACTTGAACAGTTCAAGGTCGGAATATCGCTCATCGTCAGCACGGACAGGATTCAAGGCCTGGCTGGGGAAATAGTTGTAACCTGATAGTACCGCTTTAATTGCGCTCACCAGTTCACTAAGGTCTTCCTGTTTGCATACATACCCGGACGCGCCGGATTGCATGCAGCGAATACCGAAAAGTGTCGGGCACTGGGCTGTTAAAACCAGCGTTTTGAGGGGGGTACTCATTGCGTTGAAGCGGGAGAGAACTTCCAGCCCATCCAGTTTGGGGATGCTGATGTCAAGAATGACCAGGTCTGGCATGCATTCACGAACCATCTGCATGGCATCGACCCCATTATCAGTTTCGCCGACGACTTTGTAACCCTCATGTTCGAGCAACATTCGGACGGCAAGACGGATGACAGGGTGATCGTCGACAATAAAAACGGAGTTCATAATCAAATCCCATACGCGCTCAAATAAAGCGCGCACCTTAGCTCAGATAGTTGAGGGGGGGATCAACTGACAGGCCTGTAGTGGCAATATAAGATAATTCCTACAATCGAAGAAGAATCGGACTACGGATCAACTAGGTTTTGCATGAGGATCAGTCAAGGTGTTGTTTGTGCGTTTGGTGGGTCGGACAGATTGATTTGAAATGGATTAGATTGTTGTTTAAATGTTTTTTAGTGTGTCTTTGTTTGGGAACGTTTTTACAGTGAAATCAAGGTCAATAAGTTTCTAAGGTCTGATTGTTTCAGGGGTTTTATCAAATAGCCCAACAAGGGCAGCCCGTGTTCGACGGCTATTCTTTCAAGAGCGTCCAGTTCAATGGATGTCAGACTACTCAGCAAAATGGCCTGTCTGATCATTCCCATTTGGCTGGTTGGCCCTGAGCTGGAAGGGGGGGCTTCCACCAGCAAGATGCGCCAATCGTGTTCAGACATGGGTTTTTTCATGCTTCATCTGTCGAGCAGAGGGCGCGTGATTATTTCGCGATCGGACCGTTCATTCGATCAGTCGGCTCTGCACTGGGTGTAGGGCGATTCTGCTGACGCGCGGATTGAAACGAGAAATGCACGGAACGTCGATCAGCCGGTCAGGAGGCCCTGACGCGGCTGAACGATGCACGGTTATCCGTGGCTTGAGCGACCGGTCATTTCCAGTGCCATTTGACTGGCATAGCTGTCGGTCATGCCGGCGATGAAGTCGATCATTCTCAGGAACGAGGTGTGTAAAGGACCATGAGGATCGGGCGCATTGTTGCCTAGCAGGTCGAGGATGCGCCGGCTCTTGAAGGACGGTGTTCGACCGTTGTGTTGTTCCAGTGCCGCGCCACAGAATGCGTTGAGGAGGATTTCGAGGGTGGTATAAGCGCCGATTTCGTGCAGCGTCTTGCGCTTGTCCTGGAAGATCTTTTTGCGCGCCATGTCTTTGGCATTCAAGACGCAGCGCTTGGCCGGACCATGCATGTGCTCCACCAGATCGCCGGGCAGCGTGCCGGCCAGCAGCGAGTCCTGTTGCTCGACGAAGGCCCGGGCGGCGGCATTGGTCAGGTGCTCGATGGCCTTGCCCCGCAGGATCGCCAGTTTACGCCGACGCGAATCCAGCGGGCCCAGTTGGCGATAGGTTTCCGGGAGATCATCACCCACCAGGTCGAGCAGCAAAGACTCGACTTCGGCGTACTCCAGCAGGTCCATTTCCAGGCCATCTTCCAGATCGATCAGCGCGTAACAGATATCGTCCGCAGCCTCCATCAGGTACACCAGTGGATGGCGTGCCCAGCGCTGTTCCTCCAATTGCGGCAAGCCGAGCTTAAGGGCGATCTGCTCCAGCAACGGCAGTTCGCTCTGATAGCAGCCGAACTTGTGCTTTTTGTAGCCCAATGAATCGGCGTGCTTTGCCGTCCACGGGTATTTCAGATAAGTGCCCAGCGTGGCGTAGGTCAGCCGGGTGCCGCCGTCGAATTGATGGTATTCGAGCTGGGTGAGCACCCGGAAGCCTTGGGCGTTGCCTTCGAAGTTCAGGAAGTCATTGCGTTCGACGTCGCTCATGGCGTCCAGCCAGCCACGGCCGGCGGCCTGCTGGAACCAGTGACGGATCGCGTCCTCGCCGGAATGCCCGAAGGGTGGGTTGCCGATGTCATGGGCCAGGCAAGCCGATTGCACCACCATCCCCAGGTCGCTCGGTTCGCACCAGTCGGGCAAGGCGCTGCGAATGGTCTCACCGACGCGCATGCCCAGCGATCGACCCACACAGCTGACTTCCAGCGAGTGGGTCAGGCGTGTGTGGATGTGATCGTTGCTGGTGACCGGGTGGACCTGAGTCTTGCGCCCGAGGCGGCGAAAGGCACCCGAGAAGATGATGCGATCGTGGTCTTTGTGAAAAGGGCTGCGGCCGAGTTCTTCCGGGCTGTGCAGAGGCTTTCCGAGGCGTTCGCGGGTAAGCAGGGTTTGCCAATCCAAGGCTGGACTCTCCGTCAGGTGACTGAGCCTCTAGCTTCCGGGTTCGTGCCTGCGCCTGCAAGCAGTACTAGAGCCCGGCGGCGTCGATGTCGATGAGCAGCAGTCGCTCGCCGTTGTCGAAAAATTGCCCGGCGGTGAGGCAATACTGATTGCTGGTGGCATCGCGGTAGGTCGTGGACAGTGTCAGGCGCCGCTCATCCCAGCCCTCGGCCAGCAACTGATAGAAATAGGGTCGCCACGACCAGTTATGACCCAGGTAGCGGTTATCGGCCTCCCAGCCGTTGTTGCGCCATTCCAGATTGGGCGTCAACTGGGTGCCGTGACGGTCGCATTGATAGAAGCGCAATAGCCATGGAAACGCCTGCAGCTGTGGCAAGGCGCTCAGCGGCGCACGGGCCAGGGCCCAGGCTTGCAGGATCGCCATCAATTCGCAGAGTTGCTGGCGCATGATCATCAGTCGACCGCGTTCGCCCAGTTTCTGCTGAACATAACGCTGACGCAGTTGCGCGAAACGTTCGACAAAGGCGTCGGTGGCGAAGAAGTCCTCCTGCGCTCGGGCAAAGAGAAATCCTTGTACGTAACGCGAGCCGCACTCCAGGGCGAAATTGAGCTGATCTTCGGTTTCCACTCCTTCGGCAATGATCCAGCACCCGGTTTTCTCGGCCATTTGCGCCAGGGCTTTCACCACGTCGCTACTGGGGCCGCCCAATGCCGCGGCCTGAAACAGTCGCATATCGAGCTTGAGAATGTCCGGTTGCAGGGCTAGCACGCGATCAAGTTGCGAGTAACCGGCACCAAAATCATCGATGGCGATCCGTGCCCCGGCGTGTCGATAGCGTGCCACGACGTCGGCCAGGCGCTGGATGTCGCCCCCCAGTTCGGTGATCTCGAAGACGATGCGTTGCGGATCGACGTTGTGTCGGCTCAATTGCTTGAGGCTCGGTAGAGCCTGGTCCGGCCGTAAGCGGTTGATCCAGCGCGGTGATATGTTCAGGCTCAGAAACCAGTCCGATGGCGCTTCATGCAAACGGCTCAGCGCGTTATCGCGGATCTGCCGGTCAAGGCGGCGAAGGGCGATGGCGGGTGTTCGCGGGTCGGCGAACAACGGCCCCACCGAAGCCAGTTGACCGTCGGCCTGTCGCAGTCGACCCAGCGCTTCCACACCCGCGATACGGCCCGTGGCGGTATCGATAAATGGCTGAAAGCAGGCGAGCGGTTGCCCGTCGATCACGAGGCCTCCTTAGTAAGGTCTTGTTTTTGGATTGAGCTGTTCGCCGGGTAGGCACACAGGATTGAACCTCTCGATAAAGAGGTTAATCCCGGTGGTGTTGCAAGAATGCAGCCAGATAGTGGCTATTCAGTCTTTGCGCGAAGAACCCTGCATGACCAATTTGATCAGGGGGCCCAGCGTTGTGCCCAGGCGAACCAGCCGGGTCAGGCTGCCGGTACCGCCGTTCTTGGCACCTTTACCGGTCAGAAAACCGAGCAGCGTCACGGCGGCCATGCCCCAGAGCGGGGCGTGCTTGATGCCGAAGCCATCGTGCAGGTTTTTCGTCATCCCGCGTACCCGCTGCAGGGGTTGCAGCAATTGCGCGGATTCGTGACGGATTTCCTGGCGATGCATTTCCATGCGCAGGCGTATCAGCGCCTTGCGCATTTCGGTGCGAGAGCTGTTATGGGGCAATTCAGGCAGGCTCATGGCAGCAGGCGCTCCCTATCGTTGGCCAATTCTTCCAGGGTGCCGTGGAAGGGTGAGGACTCATCGAAAATCGCTGCTTTCAGGCGCATGGCGCAGAAAACTGCAGCCAGGGTGTAGAACACACAGAGTCCGATGATCGCTGGCAGACGGTAGGTGTCCCAGAACAGAATCAGCACCAGCGTCGACAAGCCCACCAGCAACAGCAACGCAAAGACCAGCGCCAGGCCTGCAAACAGCAACAGGCTTACGGTGCGCGCTTTCTGTTCCTGCAACTCGATGCCGAACAGTTCGACATGGCTGTGCAACAGTCCAAGAAAAGCGGCACCCAGGCGCCGCGATGAAGAGCTTGTGCCCGTCGCGGACGAGCTGGATTCACCGATAGACATATCAGCGCCGAGTGGCCAGCAGGCCAATCAGAAAACCGACACCCGCCGCAATCCCGACCGATTGCCATGGATTGGTCTGCACGTAATCTTCGGCAGCGGTAACGGCAGCCTGGCCGCGTTCGCGCAGGGAGTCTTCGGTCAGCTTCAACGTTTCGCGGGCACGCAGCAGGCTGTCGTGGATCTGGGCGCGCAGCTCATCGGCCTGATCGCCAGCCAGGGTTGCGGTGTGTTCCAGCAACCGCTCGGTGTCGTTGACCAGAGTCTGAAAGTCGTTCATCAGGATATCTTGAGCAGTCTTTGCTTTGATGCGGGCCATTGGTGATCTCCGTAATTGGCTTCTGAAGCGTTCGAGTATGAGCGTTATGTGAAGGTTCAGTACAAATGACTGGTACAACTTTTGCTATGTCATGGTGCATCAGCCCGCGCCGTTGCGCTGTTGCCGGGCATGATTTCAGGAAAACCCTGATTCAAACAATTAAAACTCGCGTCTAGGTTTCAGCCTTGTGCGCCAAAGCGGTTCATGGGGATCAATGCCTTGATCCTGCGAGCCGCAACTTGGTGCACAAATTCTCTGCGCGAACCGCTTTGGTGCCTTTTAGCCTTCAGGTCTGCCAACCCATGGAAAATCTGCAAAGCGCTGTGGACAGTCTGGTCCATAGCTCCAATACGTTGTTCATTCTTATCGGTGCGGTCATGGTTCTGGCCATGCACGCCGGTTTTGCCTTTCTTGAAGTCGGCACAGTTCGACAAAAGAATCAGGTCAACGCCTTGTCGAAGATCCTCAGCGACTTCGCCATTTCGACCCTGGCCTACTTCTTTGTAGGCTATTGGATTTCCTACGGGGTTACCTTCATGCAACCAGCGGCGGTGATCAATGCGGATCATGGCTACGGGCTGGTTAAGTTTTTCTTTCTGCTGACCTTCGCGGCGGCGATTCCGGCGATCATTTCCGGAGGCATTGCCGAGCGCGCCAGATTCGTTCCGCAGTTGTGTGCGACGGCGCTGATCGTGGCGTTCATCTACCCGTTCTTTGAAGGCATGATCTGGAACGGCAACTTCGGGCTGCAAGCCTGGTTGCTGGAACAATTTGGCGCCAGCTTCCATGACTTCGCGGGCTCGGTCGTGGTCCACGCCATGGGCGGATGGCTGGCCCTCGCGGCGGTGTTGTTGCTCGGCCCCAGGCAAGGGCGTTATCGCGAAGGGCGGCTGGTGGCGTTCGCACCGTCGAGCATTCCCTTCCTGGCATTGGGTTCGTGGATCCTGATCGTCGGTTGGTTTGGCTTCAACGTCATGAGCGCCCAAACGCTGCAAGGCGTCAGCGGATTGGTCGCGGTGAACTCGCTGATGGCCATGGTCGGCGGCACCGTGGCGGCACTGATCGTCGGACGCAACGACCCGGGGTTTCTGCATAACGGTCCACTGGCCGGGTTGGTGGCGATCTGCGCAGGTTCCGACCTGATGCACCCGGTGGGCGCGCTGGTCACCGGTGTGATCGCCGGGACCCTGTTCGTCTGGTGCTTCACCGCGGCTCAAGTCAAATGGCGCATCGACGATGTGCTGGGTGTCTGGCCGTTGCATGGTTTGTGTGGTGTCTGGGGAGGACTCGCCTGCGGCATCTTCGGTCAGAGTGCATTGGGTGGTCTGGGTGGGGTGAGCCTGATCAGCCAGTTGATCGGCACCTCGTTGGGTGTGATCGTCGCGTTGCTCGGTGGTTTTGTGGTGTACGGCGGGATCAAGGCGTTGCATGGTCTGCGCCTGAGCCAGGAAGAGGAGTATTACGGTGCGGACTTGTCGGTGCACAAGATCGGCGCCGTGAGCCAGGACTGATTCACTTTTCTTCATCGTCGCTCCCGGGATAAAAACCGTGCAGCAGACGATAACGGTCATGCCGTATCTGGTCGGCCCGCTCCTGTACCTGATGCGCGGGTAAACCCAGCATGATCAGGGCGTGGGAGGCGAGCATCAGGCTCGATTCCAACAGCTCGGGCACGACTTCGCTGGCGCCGGCCGCTTTCAACTCGGTCAGTTGGCTGTCGTCTCGAGTGCGCACCAGGATCGGAATCTTCGAGTTCAATCGGCGCGCTTCCTGGAGAATCAAGAGCGCGATGTCGGTCTGGTCCACGGCAATCACCAGCAGCCTGGCTCGCGCCAGCCCGACCGCGAGCAGCAGTTCACCGCGCCGCGAGTCGCCGTAATGCACACAGGTTTCATCCACGGCAGCTTCCTGGACACGCACCGGATCGGTGTCCAGCGCAAGGTAAGGTTGGCGCGCGTTGCGCAACGCGCGGCCGATCGACTGACCCACGCGACCGTAGCCACAAATCACAACGTGGTTGTGCAAGTCGGCGTTAAGCGCGCTGATTTCTGCCAGTTTTGCTTCTTCGTTGGGCTTGCGATGCAGGCGTGTCGCAATGTGGGGGGCGGCGCGCAGCAACAACGGTGTCACCAGCATCGAGCAGAATGTCGCGGCCAGCAGAAGACCTCCGAAGTCGGCGGGCATCAGTTTGTTTTGCTGCATCTGCGCCATCAAGGCAAAGCAGAACTCGCCACCCTGAGCCAATGCAAGGCCGCTGCGCCAGGCGGTTTCGCCGTCGCTGCCGCGCCATTTGACCAGCAGCGCGACCACTGTGCCCTTGATGAGCAGTAACCCAAGCGTCAGGCCGAGAACCATAAGGCCGTGGCTGACAAACAGCTGCAAGTCGATCAGCATGCCGATGCTGACGAAAAACAACCCGAGCAAGATGTCGCGGAACGGCCGGATGTCCGCCTCGATCTGGTGCCGATAGTGGCTTTCCCCCAGCAGCATGCCGGCGAGAAATGCACCCAGGGCAGGGGAGAGACCGAGCAGGTGAGTCAGCCACGCGGTCAGCAAAACGATGACCAGCGCCAGCAGCACGAACAGCTCCGGGGAGCGGGCGGCGGCAACTTCATGGAACAGGCGGGGCAACAACCATCGACTGGCCAGCAGCAAACCACCGAACAGCACCAGAGTCTTGCCCAGCGTCAACGGCAATGCCCAATACCAGGCTTGATCGCTGTTGCCGGCGAACACCGGCACCAGGGTCAGCAACAGCACCGCCACCACATCCTGGAACAGCAACACGGCGATGGCATTCTGGCCGTGACTGCTGAATATCTCGCCGAGGCTGCTCAGCTCCTTGCTGACTATTGCCGTAGAAGACAGCGACAGACCGGCACCGAGTAACAACGCGGGCGTCGTCGGCATGCCGAACAGCATCAGCAATGCCCCCATCAAAATCCCGGACACCAACACTTGCAGGCTACCAAGGCCGAACACCACCCGACGCAGCTCGATCATCTTCGACAGGGAAAACTCCAGCCCAAGGGAGAACAGCAGAAACACCACGCCCAACTCGGCCAGGTCTGGCAACTCTTCGCTTTCATTCACCCAGTTGAACGCCGTCGGCCCGATCATCAGCCCTACGCACAGGTAGCCCAGCACCGGAGGCAAACGCAGGCGCTGGAACAATGCAATCACCACCAGGGAGGAGGCGAGAATGATCAAGAGGTTGGCGAACACGAAAAACTCCGGTGAGGGGCTGGCTACTCAAGCGTAGAAGTAAAAAAAACCTGAGCATCACGTAATTGGCCGCTGGAGCGACTGATATGCGTCAGGGTTTTACCGCCGCCCATTGCGATTTGTGCTCAAGGGCAGAAAATTCACTGGCTCGACGGCTTTTCGGAGCAAGCCTAGAATAGGTTCTTAATTTTTTAGGTTGAGCGCTCATGCTTCCTGAATGTCAGTTGTTCGGCACCCTTGGGTGCCACCTCTGTGAAGTGGCCGAAGCCATGCTGATGGAGTTTGTCGAACGTGGTCTGCTGGTGGAGCTGGTAGATATCGCTGAAGATGAAACATGGTTCGAAGCTTACAGCCTGCGTATCCCGGTGCTACGGCGGGTCGATACCGGCGCTGAACTGGGCTGGCCATTCAATGCCGACGAGGTGGTGGCGTTCCTGCGTTAAGCGGTTTTGTGGTTGGCGATGTCCCGTTTGTCGAACTTTGCGAATGATCCCCTTGGCTTAACCGATGCTCTTCGGATACTGTATGCGCATACAGTTATTCGTAATATTGCCGTTCGCCCCTGGTTTTCAGGTTCGAGCAGGCAGTATCGGGCGTGAGAGGGGAAGATCGTGGTCAATGTCGAACAATTGAAAAACAGCGTGAACCGGATGTCGGTTGATGTTGTGCGCGAGGCGGTCCTCGAATTGCGTCTGGATGGTCTGGTCACGGAAGGAAAAACACCCTTCAACAAACTGCACTTCAACACCTGCTTTGCCGAAATCGAAGCGTTGTTCCAGCGCGCGGGTTATCACCGCCAGCTCGATGTCGTGGGTTATCAGGGCTTGTTGTACGCGCTTTATGATCCAGGCCGCTGGGAAGCGGTCGATGTGCTGCGCTGGCTCAAGGAGTTCACCGAAGCGGCGGCGCGCAAGCAGATGCCGGCGTGAGGATTCTCTTCTAGGTTCGTTCCGGCCACTGTTGGATAATGCTGGCCTGTATTGAGGGTCAGAGCGTTTGTATGTCCACTTCATCTTTTTCTGCTTCGCACAACCAGGCCAGCACGCTCTATTTGCCGCCGGGTCCGTGGCAGACCGTGCTCGATTGCCTGTGCGACCACTTCAGCGCTATTGGTCGTGAACAATGGCTGGACAGGATTGCTCGTGGTCGCGTGCTTGACGGGCACGGTCAACCGATCGCTCTGGATCTGCGTTACAAGGAAGGCCTGCGGATTCATTACTTTCGTGAGGTGCCGGACGAAAAACCGATCCCGGTGGTCGAGTCGATCCTGTATGCCGACGAGCATCTGGTGGTGGCGGACAAGCCGCATTTTCTGCCAGTGACGCCTGCCGGGGAATACGTGGAGCAGACGTTGTTGCGGCGGCTGATCCGTCGCCTGGATAACCCGAATCTTGTGCCTTTGCATCGCATTGACCGGCACACGGCGGGACTGGTGTTGTTCTCAGCGAATCCTGAGAGTCGCTCGGCTTACCAGTCATTGTTTCCTACACGGAATATCGAAAAACGCTACGAAGCAATCGCCCGCGCATTGCCTGAACTCACCTTTCCATTGGTTCATAAAAGTCGGCTGGTCGATGGCGAGCCATTCTTTCGCATGCAGGAAGGTCCGGGTACCAGCAACACCGAGACGGCAGTTGAGGTTCGTGAGAAGAACGGCGATCTCTGGCGTTATGGACTTTATCCAGTGACCGGCAAGAAGCATCAGTTGCGGGTGCACATGACTGCTTTGGGCGCCAGTATCTGCAACGACCCGTTCTACCCGCAGGTGCTCAAGGATGTCGAGGACGACTATGCCAATCCCTTGAAGCTGCTGGCTCAGGGTTTGCGGTTTGTCGACCCGATCACAGGTCAACCACGTGAATTCGAGAGCACCATCACCCTGCAATGGTGATCACAGTGCATCAGGCACGAAAAAGCCCGCATCAAGCGGGCTTTTCTGTATCCGGTGGTGCCGTAACGATTACAACTCTTTAACGGTACGAACCTGATCCTTGTTGATGCGTGTGTGTTTGCCATCAAGCTGTTCGAACTCGTAGAAACCCGATTCGTCATCGTATTTTGGCGCGTCGACGGCCTGGATTTCGCGACCGTCATTCAAGGTGATCACTGTAGGCGATGCGCAACCGGCGAGGGTTGCAAGGCCCAGTGCGAGCATGAGAGTGGCGAGGGTCCGTTGAGTCATGAGTGTGTCTCCGAATATGAATTCTTTTGGTTACTGAGCTTGAGACGTATGCAACGCGCGCAAGTTCCTTCTCGTGTCAGTCTGACACAGTGTTGTGTGCACTTAACAGCTCCGGCGTGTTGAGGTTGGCCAGGCGAGGATCGTTATCGGGACATTGCAGGGCGGTAGCGCCCAATTTGCGCATGAGGCGTCCCGGACTGCGTTCGCCCTCATTCCAGGCTCTTTCAAACGCTGCCGAAAGCGCCACCGGGATGATGCACAGCAACGGCTCCCAGTGTTCGTTATGGCGCAGCATCAGCGGTTTGTCCGGATGCTGGCGGGCGGTTTCGCGCATGCTCTGGAGCAGGGCCGCATCGATGCGCGGCACATCGCACGGCAACACCAGCAGACAGGCGTGGCGGGCGGCCCTGAGGCCGGCGCGAATACCGGCCAAGGGTCCCGGGAAGTCGCCTTCATCGTCATGGACCAACTGGTCGGCAAAAGGCGCATATTTTTCCAGGTTCCTGTTGCAGGAGATGATCAGATCATCACTCAGCGCGCGGGTCTTGCGATGCAGGTGCGCGATCAGTGGCTCGCCATGCCATTCCAGCAAACCCTTGTCCTGGCCGCCCATGCGTTGGCCTCGACCACCGGCCAGGAGCAGAATGGAGCAGGGCGGCAAATGTGTACTCAAGGTCATGGCACGTCTCCATGGGGGCGGCGAAAAAACGGGGCGCTGTGATATAACACCGGGCTGTTTATCCTACAACTGGACGAGCCTATGAAAGCCAAGGCTGAAGTACCTTTCGCGCCGCTCAACATCGCGGTGTTGACGGTCAGCGATACCCGCACCCTGGAAACCGATACGTCAGGGCAGCTTTTCGTCGACCGCTTGAGCGCTGCCGGCCATCACCTGGCCGCTCGGGTTTTGCTTAAAGATGATCTCTACAAAATTCGCGCGCAAGTCGCCAACTGGATTGCCGAGGATGTCGTGCAGGTGGTGTTGATCACCGGCGGTACCGGGTTCACGGGGCGCGACAGCACACCGGAAGCGGTGAGCTGTCTGCTTGACAAGCAAGTCGACGGTTTCGGCGAGTTGTTCCGGCAGATTTCGGTCGCGGACATCGGCACTTCGACTGTTCAGTCCCGGGCCCTGGCGGGTTTGGCCAATGGCACGCTGGTCTGCTGTTTGCCGGGTTCGACCAATGCTGTGCGCACTGGCTGGGATGGCATTCTCGCCGAACAGCTGGATTCGCGGCACCGTCCCTGCAATTTCGTCGCTCACCTTAAACAGGCGGCACCCTGTGAATCCCGTGGGTAAGCCCGGCAAAGCCGGTAGCTTGATGGCGGTCGAAGTCGCGCTGGCGCGTTTGCTGGAAATGGCTGAGGCATCAACGATAGGTGAGCGTGAGCGCTTGCCGTTGGCACAGGTTGAAGGTCGCATACTGGCCGACGACCTGGTCTCGACGCTTGATCTGCCGCCCTGGCCGAACAGTGCCATGGACGGCTATGCCTTGCGCGTCGCTGACTGGACGGGCGAACCCTTAATGGTCAGTCAGAAGATTTTCGCCGGCCAGGCACCCGAACCATTGAAGCCAGGTACCTGCGCCCGAATCTTTACCGGTGCGCCTGTACCGGCAGGTGCCGATTGCGTCGAGATGCAGGAGAACGCCGAGGTTCAGGCGGACGAGCGCGTTCGTTTTCTCGAGGCAATGGCCCCGGGTCAAAATATTCGCCCGCAAGGCCAGGAAACTACCGTTGGCGAACTTGTTTTGCCGGCGGGCACCCGTCTGGGACCTATCGAGCAGGGCCTGGCGGCGTCGCTGGGATGTGCTGAGCTCAACGTGGTTCGCAAAGTTCGTGTCGCAGTCCTGTCAACCGGAGATGAATTGATAGAGCCGGGCCAGCCCCTCGGGCCGGGACAGATTTACAACAGTAATCGCGTGTTGCTGTGCAGTTGGTTGCAGCGCTTGGGCTGTGAAGTGATCGATGCCGGAATTCTTCCCGATGATTTAGCGGCCACTCGCGCCCGCCTTGGGGAGTTGAAGGATGTCGATTTGATCCTTTCTACCGGCGGCGTGTCGGTGGGAGAAGCCGATTTTCTGGGCATTGCCTTGCGCGAAGAGGGCGAGTTGACCCTGTGGAAACTCGCCATCAAACCAGGCAAGCCGCTGACGTTCGGTCATTTTCGCGGCGTCCCCGTGATTGGTTTGCCCGGCAACCCTGCGTCGACGCTGGTTACATTTGCGTTGTTGGCCAGGCCCTATCTTTTGCGCCGCCAGGGTGTGAAAGAGGTCGAGCCATTAAAGTTTCAGGTGCCTGCAGGATTCGACTGGCCAAAGGCTGGTAATCGCCGAGAGTATTTGCGTGGACGCCTGGAGAATGGTCGGGCAATCATCTACAAGAATCAGAGCTCCGGGGTGCTCCGCAGTGCCGCTTGGGCTGATGGTCTGGTTGAAGTACTGGAAGACCGCACGTTGATCGAAGGCGATGACGTGAACTTCATTCCTCTGAGCGAAGTCCTGAGCTGATTCTGGCGAAAGTCTTGCCACGCAAGCCCGGTAGATCGTGCCGGAGCTTGCGTGTATGGCTAGCGTTTAACGAACCAGAAGTGACACGACCTGATCAAAGCGGCTGTTGGCGACCCAGCCCAGCAGCCCCAGGACCACGGCTGTTCCACCCGCAGAATAGGCCAGCCTGTGTTTGATGGATTTAACATCGCCACGGACCTCTTCCATGTCTCTTCGGATGTATTTGAGGTGTGTCTCGAGTTCAATGACGCGAGGTTCCATATCAACTCCTCCGGCGGATTTTGCGCTGTTATTGAATTCAGCCTGATGATTGGCGCGATTGCCTGCCGATGGCGCGACCTGACTGATCGGCAACCTGATGTCATTGCTTTGCATGGGCTGAAACGCTCCTTGCCTTCAAGCCCTTTGGATGGCCGACACTGGTGTTGATTGCGCTTTGTGTGGCCCTTGAAGAAGGTCTACTCATGGTTTTCACATCCCTGTGTATTGAATGTTGATGACTGATGCCGCGGACCTCAAGGTGTACCAATCGCCAAGGTTGGTCAATTGAGCCGATTCCGCACATGTTGTAAGAAAATTTCCCGCGCTGTAGGACCACAAGGCTGTACGGCTCAAAAAAATTCAAATCCCTGCGACTTTTATAGGCGGTGGTGAGGTCAACATCTCTCATACGAAGTCCAAACATGGGAGCGGCAATAATGAGTGAGCGCAAAGCGCTGTTGATTCTGCATGGCAAGCAGGCGCTCAACGAGGAGGTCCGTGCGGCCGTCGACGTTAAACGCCAGCAGGGCTGGGAGTTGGCCGTCCGACTGACCTGGGAGGCGGGTGACGCGCAGCGGCTGGTGGAAGAAGCCTTGAGCGCGGGCTATACGCAACTGATTGCCGGCGGCGGTGATGGCACCTTGCGTGATATCGCCGAGGCCATGGCAGCGCATTCGACGCAGGCCAGTCTGGTGCTGATGCCGCTGGGCACCGCGAACGATTTTGCGCGTGCCGCCGGTGTGCCGCTCGAACCCGCTCTGGCGCTGGACCTTCTGGAGGTTGCACCGCAAGCGATCGATCTGGGCGAGGTGGGCGGTCAAGTCTTTCTGAACATGGCCACCGGCGGCTTTGGCAGTCAGGTCACGGCGAATACCTCGGAAGACTTGAAGAAAGTCCTCGGGGGCGCGGCGTATCTGTTCACCGGGTTGTCGCGCTTCAGCGAACTGCATGCTGCCTACGGCGAGTTGCAGGGGCCGGACTTTCAATGGAGTGGTGAGCTTTTGGCGTTGGGTATCGGCAATGGCCGGCAGGCTGGCGGTGGTCATGTACTGTGCCCGGAGGCGCTGGCTGACGATGGGCTGCTGGATATCAGCATTTTGCCGGCGCCGCAGGAAGTGGTCGGTACGTTGAAAACGCTGCTGGCCGATGGCTTCGGCATCGACAACATGTTTGTGCGAGCTCGCCTGCCATGGGTCGAGATCAAAGTTGCGGAAGGCCTCTACATCAATCTGGATGGCGAACCTATCGAGGGCGAGAGCCTGCGATTCTCGGCGCGTCCAGCGGCATTGCGCGTGCATTTGCCGCAGAATTCGCCTCTGCTGAGCGCTTCGAAAACGGTCAGTCGTCCAGGCTGATGATTTGCTCGCGCACGGCAAACAGCACCAGGCCGGCCACGTCGTAGATCTGCAGGCGCTTCATGATCTGCGAGCGGTGGGTTTCAACGGTTTTGATGCTGAGGCCCAGGCCATTGGCGATTTCCCGGGTGGATTTGCCCCGAACAATCAGTCGCAGGATTTCCAGCTGGCGGGCCGTCAGGTTGTGTGAGTCCGCAGCCTCGGGTTGATGCTTCTGGTTACGGATCAGTGCCTGGTTGATAACTGTGTGGGCAATGGCCGGGCTCAGGTAACGCTCGTTGTTGCGCAAGGCATCCAGGGCATGTTCCAGCTCGGTGGCCGTGGTGTCTTTGAGCAAATAGCCATGAGCGCCGGACTCAAGCGCCTGCATGATCAGGGCCGGGTCGGTGTGCATCGACAGGATCAACACCTTGCTTTGCGGGCGGACCTGCTTGAGTCGCTGCAAGGCTTCAAGGCCGCCGGTCTGCTTCATGGAGATATCCAGCAGAACGATGTCAGGGGACAGCTTCTCGACCATCTCGAGTAGCTGCGAGCCGTCATTGGCCTCACCAATGACCGCGTAGCCGGGAATATCCAGCACCAGAGCGCGCACGCCTGCCCTGATAAGCGAGTGGTCATCCACCAGAAGTAAGTTACAAGTCAATGCATAACCTTATTCGTACTGGCCCGTTCGAGCGCACGGGGCGCCCAGGGAAAGAGTGCTTCGATTTGAGTGCCTTTGCCCGGCTCGCTGGTCACGACCAGGGTACCGCCCAGTTGATCGATCCGTTCCACCATCCCGGCCATCCCGCGTTGCCCCTCTCGACCGGGGTCTGCGGCTGGTGCGAACCCCAGGCCGTCGTCGCTGATCAGCAGCGCCAAACCCTGGGGCATGCGTTGCAGGCGGATCAGCAGGTTATTCGCTTTGGCATGGCGAAGAATATTGGTCACCGCTTCCTGGGTGATTCGAAAGGCGGCCACCGCCATTTCTTCCGGTACGCCGGTCAGGCGTTGATGGCATTCCAGGCTCCAGTGAATTGAAGTATTGGCCAGGGTCTTGAGCAAATGCGCACGCAGGCTGGCTTCAAGTCCGAGGCTGGCCAACTGCCTGGGATTGAGAATGGCCGAGACATCGCGAACCTTGGCAAGGGTTTCGTCCAGTGTGTCGCAGAGCACCGTGCACTGGCCTTGCATGTCTTCAGGCATCCGGCGTTTGAGCCATTCACTTTGAAGTTTTGCCGCGGTCAGCAACTGGCCGATGTCGTCATGTAGTTCCCTGCTGAGACGATGACGTTCATTTTCCTGGACCTCAAGTAGACGATCGGCTAGTTCTTGTGGCTGAAATTTTATTGATTTGCTCGACAGGAAATGTTGTACCCAGACGCAGCCAAGTGCCGCCATGTTCAGTACCAGCAGACTCATCGGCACTGAAGCAGACAAGCTGAAAACCAGCAGGCTGCCAAGTGCCGAGGCGGTGCACAGCAAAAGCGTTAACCGCCGCGCATTTTTTTGGGAGGGGAGCCGTGGGGTGAATGACTTGAGGCTGGCGTACATAGCGGATGGAGCCAATGGATGTTCGCTGCGGGCAGACCGGCCATCGTGGATGACGGGTCTCTGTCTGAAATCTGTAGTGACTCGTCTCTAGCCGTGCAATCCAGGGCGGGGGCTGACAGCACCTTCAAATTCGGCCTGCACTCGTCTGGAGTCACTTTGACATTAGAATGGCGTCAACTAATGGTCGGCATAATACCATTTAAGCTACCGTTGGTCGCGTTCGGTATATATGTCTATTCAGTCAGGAATTAGGGGTTTAGGACGATAGTTCCATAATGGAAAAAGTTTAACGGAGGGAATAGTTATTTGCATCGAGCTGTCGTTGACATGAGCACACTCCAATTAATGAGCGGCATCATGACAATGATAATACGCAATAAGGCTTGGTTATCTGGCGGATTAAGCCTGCCGCTCCGAATAGGAAACAAGCGTGAAGGGTTTGGAATTAACCGGAGGCTGGAAATGACTTTGTCCGACCTGAAACGCAAAGGCTTCAATCAGGGAAGTCTGTTCACTTTCATCCAGGCTGAGTTGGCCGGTGGTCTGATCGATGAGTTCGAGTTGCCAGGCCATCAACGTAAAGCAGTCCTTCAACGCACACAGGGCCTGGTCGTGCAGTTGCATGTGGCCTTGGGCGTGGTTCAACAAGCCATGGATGTGCAGCGAAAACTCAGAAACCGCCTCCAGGGCCAGGGCATCCGCCTTACTCGCTAATTTGAGCAGGCTGCTGAGCATGCAATCGATTGCGTCTTTGTCATTGCTGATCAACTGCAGATGGCTAAGGCACTCTTCCGATTTGGCCAGGAGTGTTTCAGCCTCGACGAGGAACTCCGGAAAGCGCTGAGCCCACTGTTTAGTGTCGTTCGGCATGGTTATCTCCACAACGTCATGTCAAATGAGGGGATGTCGTGTGTGTCGACGAAGACGTCCAGCGTCCCGACGCTGCCGTGCCGGCATGAGATCGCGCTCCGGCTGGCCTGGGCGCAGGCTGGGGAACTCGAGAGGGTGGATGGCCACTTACCTGCGATCGCACACAAAAGCCTGACTCCGTTCATGCAATGAGAATGGCGTCACATTAATGGCTATTGGATATTGCGAATATCAGGTTGGGCCTGATTGTTACTAGGGGAATCCCTTACACAGGGGAACCTAACGTGCAAACCGAGGTCGCGCCGCAGGGGATGAAGCAGATGAAATCGCTGCGCCAGTAAAGCATGATGTTAATGTGACATCAATGCCCGGTCATGGCATTTTGTCTCAGGGTCAAGGTCTGGCCAAAACTGCCGATAACCCTCTTTAGTGAATTCATCAGAACAAGCCCAGGAGTCATTAATGGCCGGCATTCTCGACACGGTAGACCAACGCACACAACTGGTGGGTGAGAATCGCCTGGAAATTCTCATGTTCCGGCTGGCCGGTCGGCAATTGTTCGCGATCAACGTTTTTAAAGTGCAGGAAGTGTTGCAACTGCCGAAGCTGACCCTAATGCCCCAGCGCCATCCGTTTGTCTGCGGCGTGGTCAACTTGCGTGGGCAGACGTTGCCGGTGATTGACCTGTCCCAGGCCATCGGCATGCGTCCGCTGGTGCCTGGCCCTACCAGTACGATCATCGTCACCGAGTACAACCGTTCAGTGCAGGCGTTCCTGGTTGGCGGCGTAGACCGCATCGTCAACATGAACTGGGAAGCCATTCTGCCGCCGCCGGCCAGCGCCGGCCGCCAGCATTACCTGACCGCCATCAGCAAGGTCGACGATCAGTTGGTGGAAATCATCGACGTCGAAAAAGTTCTGGCCGAAATCGTGCCGTACAACGCCAAGGTCTCGCGCGAGAAACTCGACGACCCGGTGCTGGAGCGCGCCCGTGGTCGTGAAGTGCTGTTGGTGGATGACTCCAACGTTGCCCTGTCGCAACTGCGCGACACCCTGGGCCAGTTGGGCGTGAAGATGCACATCGCCAGCGACGGCTTGAAGGCGCTGAACATGCTCAAGGCCTGGGCCGATACGGGCGTGTCGATGACCGACAAACTGCTGATGGTCTTTACCGACGCCGAAATGCCGGAAATGGACGGCTATCGCCTGACCACCGAAATCCGCAACGACCCGCGCTTGCGTGGCCTGTACGTGGTGCTGCATACGTCGCTGTCAGGCAGTTTCAACGACTCTATGGTCAAGAAGGTCGGCTGCGACAATTTCCTCTCCAAGTTCCAGCCGGACAAACTCGTCGACGTGGTGCGCCAGCGCCTGATGCTCGACGAAGTGCCGGCCTGACACGATTTAGGCTGCACACGATCTACCTGTAGCGAGCCTGCTCGCGAAGAGGCCATCAATGTCAACATTGATATTGGCTGATACATCGCCTTCGCGAACAGGCCCGACCCAAAAGGTAAACAGAGATCGGTTTTCTGCCTTTGATTCGGCGACCAAGCTCGTATAGGGTGGCATTTTTTGCCCACCAGGGAGCTGGCCATGTTGCGTCTGAGCGCGCTTTACCGTTATCCGTTGAAATCCGGCAAGGCCGAGGCCCTGGAGCAGATTTGTCTCGACAAACTGGGGCTGGACGGTGACCGACGCTGGATGCTCGTGGACGAGGCCAATGGGCGCTTCCTGACCCAGCGCACGGTGGGGAAGATGAGCCAGCTGTCGGCGTTATGGAATGCTGACGGCGGCTTGACCCTCAGTGCACCCGGGCGTCCGGCAATCGATATTGCCTTGCCGGGTAGCGGGGCTGAACTGCGGGGCGTGACGATCTTCAAAGACAGCCTGCGCGTGCCCGATGCCGGCGATGAAGCCGGCGCCTGGGTCAGTGAGTTCATTGGAAAGCCGACGCGCCTGGTGCAAATTCCTCTGGATCGCGCGCGCACCACACAAGCGGGCTATGGCCGGAATGACGATCAAGTGGCGTTCGCCGATGGCTTCCCGCTGTTGCTGATCGGGCAGGCGTCCCTGGAAGACCTCTCGAAAAATGTCGGGCGCCCGCTGGAAATGCTGCGCTTTCGACCAAACCTGGTGATCGAGGGCAGCGAGGCGTTTGCCGAGGACAACTGGAAGCGTATTCGCATCGGGGATGTTGAGTTCCGCGTGGTCAAGCCCTGTTCGCGCTGCATCCTGACCACCATCGACCCGCAAACCGGTGAGCGCAGCAGTGATCGCGAGCCTCTGGCCACGTTGCAGAAATACCGTTCCCAGGCGGACGGTGCAATGTTCGGGCAGAACCTGGTCAACGACAGCAATGGTCAACTTGAAGTCGGCATGCCAGTGACGATCCTGGAATAAACACACGAAATGAAAAATGCCCGGGTCCCAAGGGGCCCGGGCATTTCTTTGTCGTTGTGAAAACCCGGGGGTTTAGCCGCGGTATTCGCACAGGTAAGCGGTGTCGACGGCCACTTTCAGCTGGAACTTGCTGTTGGCGGGCACGTTGAACTGGCTGCCGGCGGCGAAGGTTTCCCAATCGATGCTGTCAGGCAGTTTGACGGTGAGGGCACCGGTCACCACGTGCATGATTTCACGCTGGCTGGTGCCGAATTCGTATTCGCCCGGAGCCATGACGCCGATGGTCGCAGGACCTTCAGCGGTGCCAAAGGCGATCGACTTGACGGTGCCGTCGAAGTACTCGTTGACTTTAAACATGGGCGATTCCTCGAAAAGGGCTAAAAAGGGCCGGCCAGTATGCACAAGGCCATGAACGCCGTCACCTCTCTGGCGGGAGAACCTGTGGCAACAGGCGCGCCGTATTGCGCGCATCTTCCAGCGCCCGATGCTGTTGGCCATTGAACTGCATGCCCGCCAGTTGCAGCGCGCCGTTGAGCCCCAGCGGGCGTTCCAGGCGCCGGGCCTTGGCAAAGCGCTGTTTGAGATTCATGTGCGGCACTTTCTCAAGCACGCTGCACAGATGCAGTCGCTGCCATTCCTGAAGCAGTTGCTTGCGATCGTAATCGCCCCAACTGGCCCAGCCCTCCAGCTCCGATTGATGGCGCACGAGCCATTGCTCGAATGACGGCCAGACCTCACTCAGCGTCTGCGCTGCGTCGACGTTGGCCTGAGTGATGTGCGTCAGCTCCCGGCAAAACGGCGTCAGCAAAGGCCGACGCAGTGGCCGAACGAAGCACTGGAAACAATCCACCTCGCGCCCTTTTCGGTCCACCAGGGTGGCTCCGATTTCGATGATTTCCATTTCCGTAACTGGCCAGCCACCGTCATCGGTGGTGGCTTCCAGATCGATCACCAGCCAGTGAGGCATCGCAGGGTTCCTGGTATCCGCGTCCTGATAGGGCTTGAGCGTAGCCAAAGCCGGCGGATCCGCCTAGCGGCTTATTCGACCTCCAACAAAATTTGACGATTCTTGACCTGATCGCCGACTCGCACCTTCAAGCGTTTAAGCACGCCGTCGATCCCTGATTTGAGCGGGTGCTCCATTTTCATCGCTTCGAGCACCACCAGCAGTTGACCTTTGCTGACCGGGCTGCCCTCGCTGACCAGTACGTCGACGATCGCCCCGTCCATGGGTGCCTTGAGGGTGCCGGAGCTGACACTGGCCTGGCTGCTGACCAAGGCTTGGGTCCGATCGACCAGACGCAGGCTGCCGGGGCGGGTGAACAGCCAGAGTTGACCGCCCGCGAGGCGGTAGGCATGGCGTTGGCGGATGCCGTCGATCATCAGGGTTGCCCAGTGCCCGTCGCACTGAATGACCTTCAATTCGAGGGTTCGGCTGCCGACTTGCAAGCGGTACGGTGAGTCAGGCGCTGCGTTCAGTTCCACTGGCCAGTCCTGATCCTCCAGGCCGATTCGAAGATGCAGGGGCACGCTGGCGTTGTTTCGCCAACCGGCCAGCGGGGCGCGGTGAGCCTGCGCCGAGGCGTGATAGAACAACGCCGCCGCAATGGCCAGTTCTTCGGCGCTCGGCACCTTCGGATGCAGACAAGGATGGTCGGCGAAACAGCTCGGGATAAACCCGGTGCTGAACTCGCCGCTGATGAACTGCGGGTGTTGCAGCAGGCTGGCGAGCAAGCGCTGATTGCTTTGCACGCCCAGCAACACGCTGTCCTGCACCGCCCGCAGCAGTTTGCGCCGCGCTTCTTCACGGGTGGCTCCGTGGGCAATGATCTTGCCCAGCAGCGGATCGTAGAACGGGCTGATGTTCTGGCCTTCGATCAAACCGTGATCGATCCGCACACCGTCTTGCAACGCCAGCTCCCACGCCTCGACTCGCCCGGTTTGTGGCAAAAAGCCCTGGGCCGGATCTTCGGCGTACAAACGCACTTCCATGGCATGCCCGTTGAGCTGCACTTCTTCCTGGCTCAACGGCAGCGGCAGGCCCTCGGCGACGTGCAGCTGCCAGGCCACCAGATCAAGGTCGGTGATCAATTCGGTCACCGGGTGTTCCACTTGCAGCCGGGTGTTCATCTCCAGAAAGTAGAACTGCCCGCGCGCGTCCAGCAAAAACTCAACGGTGCCGGCGCCCACGTAATTCACCGCGCGCCCAGCCTTCAACGCCGCTTCGCCCATGGCCTGGCGCAACTCGGTGGTCATCACCGGGCAGGGTGCTTCTTCGATGACTTTCTGGTGGCGACGCTGGATCGAACAGTCGCGTTCGCCGAGGTAGATCAGGTTGCCGTGCTGGTCGCCGAACACCTGGATTTCGACATGGCGCGGATCGATCAGCGCTTGTTCGAGAATCAGTTCGTCGCTGCCGAACCCGTGCAGGGCTTCGGAGCGCGCGGTTCGCAGCTGTTCCAGCAAATCGTCGGCGCTGTGCACCAGGCGCATACCGCGTCCGCCGCCGCCGGCGCTGGCCTTGATCATCAGCGGATAGCCGATGCGTGCGGCTTCGCGGCTCAGGGTCGCATCGTCCTGTTCGGCGCTCTGATAGCCTTTGATGCAGGGCACGCCGGCCGCGAGCATGGCGAGTTTTGACAGGCGCTTGCTGCCCATCAATTCGATTGCTTCGGGGCTCGGGCCAATGAAGGTGATGCCGGCGTTTTGGCAGGCGAGGGCGAATTCGGCATTTTCCGAGAGGAAGCCGTAGCCGGGGTGGATCGCGTCGGCACCGCTGCGCCGGGCGGCGTCGATGATCGCCGGGATGTTCAGGTAGGACTGCTGCACCGGGGCCGGGCCGATGTTGACCGCTTCGTCGGCCATTTGGACGTGCAGGGCGTCGGCGTCGGCATCGCTGAATACGGCGACGGTGCGGTAGCCCAGGGCGTGGGCGGTGCGCTGGATGCGGCAGGCGATTTCACCGCGGTTGGCGATGAGGATTTTGCTGAGTCCGGGCATGGGTTGTTCCCTTGTTATTGCGGTGAATGTGATGGCCTCTTCGCAGGCAAGCCTCGCTCCTACAGGTACAGCGATTGCCGCGGGATTGGGCTCGGCACAAAACCTGTAGGCGCGAGGCTTGCCCGCGAAGCTTTTAGAGGGCCCACCCCGGTTTACGTTTTTGCACGAAGGCCATCGTCCCCTCGACCCCTTCAGCCCCGGTCACCGCTTCGCTGAACCACCCGGCCGCTTCATCCAGCAACGCGTCCGAAGGCTGCCCCGCACTCGCCAACAACAGTTTTTTGGTCGTGGCATTCGCCCCCGGCGCGCAGCACAACACATGGGCCAGAATTTCATCGAGGCGTTCGGCCAAGGCTTGCGCGTCATGCTCGACGAAATGTACCAAGCCCATGCGCCGTGCCTGGGTGCCATCGAAGCGTGCGGCCGTCAGTGCCAGTCGACGCGCCTGGGTCAAACCGATGCGCTGCACCACAAACGGCGCGATCTGCGCGGGCAACAGACCGAGACTGGTTTCCGGCAGACCGAACTGCGCCAAGTGATCGGCCAGCGCGACATCGCTGACGCAGGCGAGTCCCAGTCCGCCGCCGAGCACCGCGCCTTGCAGCACCGTGATGACCACTTGCGGCGCGTGTTGCACCTCTTGCAGCAGCGCGCCGAACGCTCGGTTCAAATCGCGATAGGCGTCCGGGCCTTGAGCCCGGGCATTGGCCATGTCCTTGATGTCGCCGCCGGCACAAAAATGCCCGCCGGCACCGCCGATCACCAGCGCACGAACGGATTGATCGTCACGCACCGCGGCGAGCACCGCACGCAGTTCGGCAACCATCTGCAAGCTCATGGCGTTGCGGCTTTCCGGGCGGTTGAGGGTGATGTGCAGCACGCCGTTATGGGATTCGAGCAGCAAGGTCTGGCAAACCGGCAGGGCGCTCATTTCTTTTTCCCCGGCAGGATGCCCATCAGTTTGCAGATGATGCCCAGCATGATTTCGTCGGCCCCACCGCCGATCGACACCAGCCGCACGTCACGGTAAGCGCGGGCCACCGGGTTGTCCCACATGAAGCCCATGCCCCCCCAATATTGCAGGCAGCTGTCGCTGACTTCGCGACCCAGGCGACCGGCCTTGAGTTTGGCCATCGACGCCAGGCGCGTGACGTCCTGGCCTTTGATGTACTGCTCGGTGGCCTGATAGACCAGCGCTCGCAAGCATTCGATTTCGGTTTGCAGTTCGGCCAGGCGAAAGTGAATGACCTGATTGTCGATCAGCGCGCTGCCGAAGGTCTTGCGCTCTTTGCAGTACTCGATGGTGCTGTCGACGCAGTATTCCAGGCCCTTGATCATGTTCGCCGCGCCGAACAGGCGTTCTTCCTGGAATTGCAGCATCTGCATCATGAAGCCCGCGCCTTCATGGCCGATGCGGTTGCGTTGCGGCACGCGCACGTTGTCGAAAAACACCTGAGCGGTTTCCGAACTGCGCATGCCGAGCTTGTCCAAGTGCGAACTGAGGCTGATGCCCGGGGTGTTCATCGGCACCATGATCAGCGATTTGTTGACGTGCGGTTTGTCGTCGGAGGTGTTGGCGAGCAGGCAGATGAAGTCGGCGCTCGGCGAGTTGGTGATCCACATTTTGCTGCCGTTGATCACGTAGTCGTCGCCGTCCTTGCGGGCGCTGGTTTTCAATCCGGCGACGTCGGAACCGGCACCGACTTCGGAGACGCCAATGCAACCGACCTGTTCACCGGTAATCGCGGGACGGAGGAATTCTTCGCGCAATTCATCGGAGCCGAAGCGGGCGAGGGCGGGCGTGCACATGTCGGTCTGCACGCCAATGGACATCGGAATCCCGCCACAATGAATCGTGCCGAACTCTTCGGCCGCCACGATCGAATAGCTGTAGTCGAGTCCCATCCCACCGAATTTTTCCGGTTTGGAAATCCCCAGCAAGCCGAGGTCGCCGGCCTTGCGGAAAATCTCCTGGATGGGAAAGCGCCCGGCCTTTTCCCATTCTTCGACGTGGGGATTGATCTCGTGATCGACGAATTGGCGGACCGTGCGACGCAGTGCTTCGTGTTCCTGGGTGAAGATCATTTTTATTGTTCTCCTGTGATCCGCGATCAGAATCTCGCGACGCCAAAACTGTTGGTTTGCAGTGGCCGCACTTCGGCCTCATGACAGATGTCCAGCAAGTAACCGAGCAAGGTCCGGGTATCCCGCGGGTCGATCAGCCCGTCGTCCCACAGGTTGGCGCTGCCATACAGCGCGGTGGACTGGCTGTCGAGTTTCTGCGCGGTCACCTGTTCCAGCATGTCGAGCATTTTGGGGTCCGGCACCAGGCCGTCCTTGAGTTGTTTGGCCTCGGTGACGATGCGCAGCACCTTGCCGGCCTGGGCACCACCCATGACGGCGGTGCGGCTGTTGGGCCAGGCGAAGATGAAACGCGGGTCGAGGCCGCGGCCGCACATCGCGTAGTTGCCGGCGCCGTAGGAGCCGCCGACGACGATGGTCAGTTTAGGCACCCGGGCGTTGGCCACCGCTTGAATCATCTTCGCGCCGTGCTTGATCACGCCTTGCTGTTCCGACTCGGTGCCGACCATGAACCCGGTGGTGTTGTGGAAAAACAGCAGCGGCGTCCGGCTCTGGTCACACAGCTGAATGAATTGCGCCGCCTTGCTCGCCCCCTTGGGCGTGATCGGGCCGTTGTTGCCGATGAATCCGCAGGCGCGGCCCTGAATGTGCAAATGGCCGCAGAGGGTCTGCTGATCGAACTCACCCTTGAACTCGAGGAAGCTCGAACCGTCGGCAATCCGCGCGATGATTTCGCGCACGTCATAGGGCTTTTTCGGATCGTCGGGAATCAGCCCGAGCAACTCGTCGATCGGGTAGAGCGGGTCTTCCCAGTACCGGGCGGGCGCTACCGGCAGCCGTGAATTCCACGACAGCAGACTGACAATCTCGCGCACCTGGCGCACGCCATCGGCATCGTTCTCGGCCAGGTATTCGGCGGTGCCGGCGGTTTGTGCGTGCATCTCGGCGCCGCCCAGTTCTTCATCGGTGGCGACTTCTCCGGTGGCGGCCTTGAGCAGCGGCGGGCCGGCCAGAAACAGCTTCGCCTTGCCGCGCACCACCACCACATAATCCGAGAGCCCCGGCTGATAAGCCCCGCCCGCTGTGGCCGAGCCGTGGACCACGGTAATCTGCGGCAGCCCCATGGCCGACATCCGCGCCTGATTGGCAAAGCTGCGCGCGCCTTCGACGAAAATCTCCGCCGCGTAATTGAGATTGGCGCCGCCGCTCTCGGCGAGGGTGATCACCGGCAGTTTGTTTTCCATGGCGATCTGTTGCAGGCGCAGGGACTTTTTCAGACCGCTGGGGGAAATGGTCCCGCCCTTGATCGCACTGTTATTCGCCACCACCAGCACCCGCACGCCGGACACGTAGCCGATCCCGGCGATCAAGCCGCCGCCGGCCGAGCTGCCGTCCTTGTCGTCGTGCAGTTTGTAGCCGGCCAGGCTCGCCAGTTCGAGGAACGGCGCACCAGGGTCGAGCAGCAGATTGAGGCGTTCACGGGGCAGCAACTGGCCGCGTTTGTCGAATTTTGGCTTGGCTTCGGCCGCCTTGTTCAGCAGGTTTTGTTCGAGCTGGCGGACCTGCTCGATGCCGACCAGCATGGCCGTGCGGTTCTGGGCGAACTGTTCGCTGAACGGGTCTACCTGGGACTGAATCACCGGCATGGTTTATTCCTTGTCCTTGAGCACATCAGGAAGGTAGGCGCGGTGAAAACCGTTGTACGACTCACTGTTCGTCGCCTTGTGAATCGGCCACGCCCGACCGCCGAGACTCGCGGCGCCGTCGATGCGCAGCGTACTGCCGCTGATGAACGCGGCGGCCGGGCTGAGCAGGAAAACAATCGCCGCGCTGACTTCGGACTCCGTGCCGATGCGCTTGAGCGGCACGTGCTCGCGCAAGGTTGGAATCACCGCTTTGAACGCACCTTCGTAGGTGTCCATACCGCTCGATGCCACCCAACCCGGCGCCACCGCGTTGACCCGCACCCCGGCATAACCCCATTCGAAGGCGGCAGTCTTGGTGAGGTTGTCCATGCCCGAGCGCGCTGCGCCCGAGTGGCCCATGCCGGGCATGCCGCCCCACATGTCGGCGAGCATGTTGACGATGGCGCCGCCGTGTTTGCTCATGGATTGGTTGAACACTTCCCGGGCCATCAGGAAACCGCCCACCAGGTTGGTGCGCATCACGGTTTCGAAACCCTTCTGATTGATCGAGGCCAGGGGCGACGGGTATTGGCCTCCGGCATTGTTGACCAATCCGTGGATCGGGCCGTGCTGGCGGATCAACTCGCTGACCAGATGCCTGACCGCTTCTTCTTCACGAATGTCGCAGGTGGCCCAGTCCGCCTTGCCGCCGTCTTCGGCAATCTCGACGGCGACGTTTTTCAACTTGTCGGCCTTGCGCCCGACCAGCAGCACATGGGCGCCAAGTGCTGCCAGCTCATGGGCGGTGCACCGGCCGATGCCGCTGCCGCCACCGGTGACGATGATGGTTTGGCCTGCAAACAAACCGGCTTTGAAAATCGAATCGTAGGCCATGGCGACCGTCCTCTAGTTGACCTGGTCGGCGATGCCCTGGGGCACCGGAATCTGGATGTCCAGCAACTGCTGGGCGAAGGCTTTGCCTTGCGGATCGATTCGCAGGCTGGCCACGCCACCGCCGCCGAGGGCGTTCTCCAGGAGAAAATTGAAACTGTGGGTGCCGGGCAAATACCAACGCTCGACACGTCCGTGGATCGGGTCAAGGACATGGCTCATCCAGTCGACCATCACCTCGGGCGTCAGGGCTTCGGCGATCCATGGCAGATACTCGGCTTCCCGGGCCATGACGCCGATGTTGCTGTGATTACCCTTGTCGCCGGAGCGCGCGACGGCGAGTTTGATCAGGGCCACGCTGGCATCGGCGCGGCCTGTGGGTTGCGGCGGGTCGAACGGAACGGGCAAGTCATCCGGGTCGAGCACATCGACGGCGGGCAGGGCGCACGGGTGGCGTTGGCCCTGCAGATCAATTTCCAGCGTGCAGGCGGTTTTGTCGATGAGGAACGAGAACAGCCGGATCAGCGGATACACCGTCGGCCGTCCACCGACAATCCCGGTCAGTCCCGGCGCCATGCCGGTGGCGGCCTGGGCGATTTCTCGGGAGAACACGATCAATGCCTGTTTGTTCGGATGGCGCACCGCGAGTTTGATCACCACTTCGCGGCTGTCCTGGCGTTGGCCGTGGGCACCGTAAGTGGCCTCGCTGCCCAGGAGTTCGATGTTCACTTCGCTGTAGGGCGCCCAGCCGCGCTGGCTGAAGATCTCCGAGGTCTTGTTGATGATCGCCTGGCCGACCCGTTCGGCCTTGGCCACGGCATCGATCCCGGCGATCAGGCAACTGGCGGTGCAGCGGAAACCGTCCGGGTAAGTCGCGCTGACCTTGTATTGATCGGTAGGCGGCAAGCCTTTGGCGCCATGCACCTGAACTGCGTTTTTACCTTGTTGCACAAGTTTGACCTGGGTGAAATCGCAGACCACGTCAGGCAGCAGGTAGGCCTGGGGGTTGCCGATTTCATAGAGCATTTGTTCGCCGACGGTCAACGGCGTGACCAGGCCGCCTGAGCCCTCGGGTTTGCTGACGATGAACTGGCTGTCGGCGCTGACTTCGACGATGGGGAAGCCAATGTGTTCGTAATCGGGCACATCGCGCCAATCGGTGAAATTGCCGCCGGTGCACTGGGCGCCACATTCGATGATGTGCCCGGCCAATGCGGCCTGGGCCAGTTTGTCGTAGTCGTGCCAGGACCAGCCGAATTCATGGACCAGCGCGGCACTGACGACCGCGCTGTCGACGACGCGTCCGGTAATGACGATGTCGGCACCCAATCGAAGGGCTTCGACAATGCCCGGTGCGCCGAGGTAGGCGTTGGTCGAGACGCACATCGGCGGCAAGGGCGCGCCGCTGAACATTTCATGCAGGCCACGGCTGCTCAGCTGTTTGAACTGCGGTTGCAGGTCGTCGCCCAGCAACACGGCGATTTTCAGTGCCACCCCGGCCTTGTCACATGCCGCTTGCAAGGCAGCGGCGCAGGCCTGTGGATTGACCCCGCCGGCATTGCTGATGACGCGGATGTTTTGTTCGGCGAGATGCCCAAGCAATGGACTGAGGACTTCGATGAAGTCGCCCGCATAGCCCGCCTGCGGATCTTTCATCCGTGCGCCGGCCATGATCGACATCGTGATTTCTGCCAAATAGTCGAAGACCAGATAGTCCAGACGCCCACCGTGCACCAGTTGCGCAGCAGCGGTTGAGGTATCGCCCCAGAACGCGCTGGCGCATCCGATGCGAATCGTTTCTGGCGCAGTCCTTTCCATAACCACCTCCGATAGAAGTGCATCGAGACTACCAAGCAAGCGCTTGGTTTGTAAACGACTGAAATATCTTCTGCCCGAGCGCTTGCTTGGTTGTCGTCGCCAGCTTAAATTGCCCGCGCAACCCCGCTGTTTTAGCGGCGGGCGGCGCATTTGATTGATCGACTGTAGGAGAGAATGGGTGGACGAGCAAAAAGCCCTGGGGGTGATGCGCGAATTGGTCGACAGCGGCCAATTGACCGACCCCGACAGCGCCCGCGGCAAACTGCTGCAAGTGGCGGCTCACCTGTTCCGTAACAAAGGGTATGAACGCACCACGGTGCGCGATCTGGCTGGCGCCGTGGGCATTCAGTCGGGCAGCATTTTTCATCACTTCAAAAGCAAGGACGAGATCCTGCGCGCGGTGATGGAAGAGACCATCCGCTACAACACGGCGTTGATGCACGCCGCCCTGGCCGAGGCCGGCAATGTACGCGAGCGGGTGCTGGCGCTGATTCGCTGCGAATTGCAGTCGATCATGGGCGGCAGCGGCGAGGCCATGGCGGTGTTGGTGTACGAATGGCGTTCGCTGTCCGAAGACGGTCAGGCGCAGGTGCTGGCGCTGCGCGATATTTACGAAGCGCTTTGGCTGCAGGTGCTGGGTGAAGCCAAGGACGCCGGTTTTATCCGCGGCGATGTGTTCATCACGCGTCGTTTTCTGACGGGGGCGTTGTCCTGGACAACCACCTGGTTTCGTGCCGGCGGCAGCATGAGCCTCGATCAATTGGCCGATGAAGCATTGATTCTTGTGCTCGAAGAGAAGTAATAAGGTGTCATGAGCCAGCAGGAAACTGGCTAAGTGGCCGAAACCGCCTAGCTTGAATGCATTGATGGGTATTTTTTGGGGAGTGGGTTGTTTTGATGTCTTCGCCAATTAGGACGGCCACGCGGCTTTTGCTGGCGTCGCTCGCGGCGGTTTGGGTATTGCCGTCCCAGGCTGCACAACTGGTGCGTGTCGGTGCCGCACATTTCCCGCCTTATACCGTGCGCCCGGAATCCGGTGCCGACACTGGCCTGCTGCCGCAATTGGTAGAAGCCTTGAATCAATCGCAGAGCGACTATCAGTTCGTCCTGGTGCCGACTTCGATTCCGCGGCGATTCGGAGATTTCAAGCAAGGTCGGGTCGACATGGCCATTTTCGAGAACCCGGACTGGGGCTGGAAGGACATTCCCCACGTCAGCGTCGACATGGGGCTTGAAGACGCCGAGATTTTCGTCGCGCAACGTGAGCCCGAGCGCCAGCAAAGTTATTTTGCCGACCTCACCGGCAAGCGTCTGGCGCTGTTCAGCGGCTATCACTACGAGTTCGCCAACTTCAATGCCGACCCGAAATTCCTCGCGCAGAACTACGACGCCACGCTGACCTATTCCCATGACAGCAACCTGCTGATGGTGCTGCGCGGGAGGGCAGACATTGCCTTGGTGACGCGTTCCTACCTGAGCGATTACCTGCTGCGCAACGAGCTCGTGGCCGATCAGCTGCTGGTGTCGCAGCGCGTCGATCAGGTGTATCACCACTACGCGATCCTGCGTCCGTCCGCGCCCATCAGCGGCGAGGCGTTCGGCAAGTTGCTGCAAGGGTTGCGGGACAATGGGCAGATGCTGAAGATTTTCGATCCATACAAGATTGCAGTGGTGGCGGTGCCCAAGCCCTGAATGACACCGCAGGTCGCGCCAATTCGCGACTTCACTTAAATTTCCTGCCCCGGCTCACGTCACAGGGTTGAACTGTCGACGATTATCGTGAGCCCGACCCATGCCCAATCTGAATGACCTGACTGCCCTGGCCTTGCCCAACGCAAGCCGTCTTGTAGCTGATGAAACCCAGAGTCGCCTGCACCTCAGCCTGGAAGGGCAGCCGCTGATCGAGCTGCGCCTGACCCGCGAGCCCGATGTGCAGGTGCAGGTCGAAAAGCGTTTCGACACGCCTGAAAGTCAGGCGCTCTGGGCCACCTGCTATTGGCTGTTTGCCCGTGACCCGGCGTGCCAGCACCTGACGTTTCAACTGCAGCAATCGCCTGCCGACGCCTTGGCGAGCGGTTTGCTGATTCCCGCCGACACCGCCGGCCAATACCGTTGCGAACGCACGCTGTTCTGGCAGTTGCCCCAGCCGTGGCTCAGCCAGGCGCAGGCCGACACTTATCCGCAGCAAATGGTCATCAGTGGCGGCAAGCGTCATCCGCTGCGCCCGCTAAAACCACGCGGTGAAGTCTATCGGCGCTTCGATGCGCGGCTCGGTGGCTGGATTTCCCTGCGCACGCTGGATATCGATCTGGACCTGGGGCGTTTCAATCGCTGGCAGAACAGCCCGCGGGTCGCGAGTTTCTGGCAGGAGGAGGGCAGCCTCGAGCAGCACCGCGAGTACCTGAGCAAACTCGAAGCCGATCCTCACACCCTGACCCTGATCGGTTGTTTCGATGATCAGCCGTTTGCCTATTTCGAAGCCTACTGGGCCAAGGAAGATCGCATCGCGCCGTTCTATGACACCGGCGATTACGACCGTGGTATCCACATGCTGGTGGGTGAAGAAAATCACCGTGGCCCGCACAAGGTGGCGAGCTGGTTATCGGCGTTGACGCACTACCTGTTTCTCGACGATCCGCGCACCCAGCGAGTCGTCGCCGAGCCTCGCGCCGACAACGGGAAGATGATCAAGTACATGCAGGATCAGGGTTACCACTGTGAGAAGGAGTTCGACTTTCCGCACAAGCGCGCGGCGTTGATGATGCTGGGGCGGGAGCGGTTTTTTGATCGGTGCAAGTTGGCGTGATGCTGATGGCTCAAGGTCTGCACTGACCTTGAGTGCCCCATCGCGAGCAGGCTCGCTCCCACATTGAATCTCCAGTGAACACACAATCGGTGAACACCAAAGATCCAATGTAGGAGTGAGCCTGCTCGCGATCGGGGTCACCGCAAACTTTGAGCTTTTAGCGACGGGCAAAGGTATCCACACGATTGCCCGACACCTTGCGGCAGTGCACCAGCGCATCGCGAATCATGAAGTTCACCAGTGTCGGCGAGACGCCGAGTTCCTTGGCGATGTCCTTTTGCGGCACGCCGTGCAGGCGGTACATCTCGAAGGCGTAACGGGTACGGCTGGGCAGCTCCGTCAGCGCATCGGCGATGTTTTCCAGGGTCGAGAAATTGATGTGCGAGGTTTCCGGCGAAGCGCCCTGAATCACCACGTTCAGACCTTCCTCTTCCGGCCCGGAGTATTTCTGCTCCAGCGCCTGCTTGCGATAGTGGTCGATCGCCAGGTTGCGCACGATCTGGAACAGATAACTGAGCTGAGCCTTGAAGGATGACGTGATTTGCGGCGCCGATTGCAGCCGGAAAAACGCATCCTGGACCACGTCTTCAGCACGCGACCGGCAACCGGTAATCCGCGCTGCAATCTTGACCAGAATCAGTCGGTTGTCGACAAAGGCCTGAAGTAGCGGTGAATCGCACCTGCTTGTGGATACTTGTTCCGTCATGGAAATCACCTTGCTGCCAATAGGTTGGTGGGGCGGCGGGGGGTGGCCGTCCTACACATCGAGCGACAAATTATGCTGAATGATAATGATTGTCAATTGAGAAAGAGAACTAATGCTCCTCAGTGGTGCAGAGTGAGAACTGCGACACGCTGTCGCACTCGCGTGCAGCAGTTGGTTCCGTTGACGATCGACCCTGCCGACTAATTATTTCAAGACGTCATCCGTTCTCATTGGTGAAAGGTGCCGGGTAAATCCCGGCCAAAACCGCACTCCCAATGCCTTGCGCAGTCGGCGAAGACCGCGTCCTGCATGCCCTTTAGTGGGCGTGACGTAAGAAAACCGATTCCATTTGCAAGCCGAATTCAGGCAGGAAACCTTATGACCGACGCGTTCGAACTCCCAAGCAATCTGGTCCAAGCCCTCCAGCGCCGAGCGGCCCTGACGCCGGATCGGGTGGCCTTGCGTTTTCTCGCCGAAACCCCGGAGCAGGCCGTGGTCCTCAGTTATCGCGAGCTGGATCAGCGGGCGCGGACCATTGCCGGTGCGTTGCAGGCCGAGGCTGAATTCGGCGATCGCGCCGTGCTGCTGTTTCCGAGCGGCCCGGATTACGTCGCGGCGTTTTTTGGTTGCCTGTACGCCGGAGTGATCGCGGTGCCGGCTTATCCGCCGGAGTCGGCTAAACGTCATCACCAGGAACGTTTGCTGTCGATCATCAACGATGCTGAGCCGCGTCTGCTGCTGACCAGCGCCGGCCTGCGTGACGCCTTGCAGCAGATTGAAGGTGCGCCGCCGCTGCTGTGCGTCGACACCCTCGACGGTGCCTTGGCCGCCAGCTGGGTCGCGCCGAACCTGGCCGGTGACCACATCGCCTTTTTGCAATACACCTCCGGTTCCACCGCGTTGCCCAAAGGCGTGCAAGTCAGCCACGGCAACCTGGTGGCCAATGAACTGCTGATCCGTCATGGCTTCGGTATCGATCTGAACCCGGATGACGTGATCGTCAGCTGGCTGCCGCTGTACCACGACATGGGCCTGATCGGCGGTCTGTTGCAGCCGATTTTCAGCGGCGTGCCGTGTGTGTTGATGTCACCGGCGTACTTCCTCGGCCGGCCGTTGCGCTGGCTGGAAGCGATCAGCGAATACGGCGGCACCATCAGCGGCGGCCCGGATTTCGCCTATCGCCTGTGCAGCGAGCGCGTCAGTGAGTCGGCGCTGGAACGCCTCGACCTGAGCGGCTGGCGCGTCGCGTATTCCGGCTCCGAACCGATTCGTCTCGACACCCTGGATCGTTTCGGCGAAAAGTTCGCGGTGTGCGGTTTCACCACTGACAGTTTCATGGCGTCCTACGGGTTGGCCGAAGCCACCTTGTTTGTCGCCGGAACCCCGCGCGGTCAGGGCATCGGCAACCTGCGCGTGGACGATCAAGCCCTGGCCCAAAACCGCGCAGAGCCTGGCGAGGGCAGCGCGATCATGAGTTGCGGCATCAGTCAGCCGGATCACGCGGTGTTGATTGTCGACCCGGTCGCGCTCAACGAACTCGCCGACAACGCCGTCGGCGAAGTGTGGGCTGCCGGGCCTAGCATCGCCCATGGCTACTGGCGCAACCCCGAGGCCAGCGCCAAGACCTTCGTCCAGCACAACGACCGGACCTGGCTGCGCACGGGCGACCTGGGTTTCATGCGTGACGGTGAACTGTTCATCACCGGGCGCCTGAAAGACATGCTGATCGTTCGCGGTCACAACCTGTATCCGCAAGACATCGAACAGACCGTCGAACGCGAAGTGGAAGTGGTGCGCAAAGGCCGTGTCGCGGCTTTCGCGGTCACTGTCGATGGCCGGGAAGGCATCGGCATCGCCGCGGAAATCAGCCGCAGCGTGCAGAAAATCCTCCCACCCGACGCGTTGATCAAAGCCATCCGCCAAGCGGTGGCCGAGGCGTATCAGGAAGCGCCGAGCGTGGTGATGCTGCTGAATCCGGGCGCATTGCCCAAAACCTCCAGCGGCAAACTGCAACGTTCGGCCTGCCGCAATCGTCTGAAGGACGGCAGTCTCGACAGCTACGCGCTGTTCCCTTCGGCGGACGTTCAGGGCGAATCCGGCACAGCGTCGGGTTCCGAACTGCAAGCCTTGATCGGCCAGATCTGGAGCGAGCAACTGCAGGTCAAACAGGTCAACGCCGACGATCACTTCTTCCTGCTCGGCGGCAATTCCATCGCCGCCACTCAAGTGGTTGCGCGACTGCGTGAAACACTCGGACTGGAGCTGAACCTGCGCCTGCTGTTCGAAGCGCCAACCCTCGGCGCCTTCACTGCCGCTGTCGCTCCGCTGCAACAGGACGGCGGCCTGGCCCAAGGCGTGATTACTCCGCTGTCGCGTCACGAACCGATGCCACAGTCTCTGGCGCAGAACCGCCTCTGGATTACCTGGCAACTCGATCCGCACAGCAGCGCCTACAACATTCCCGGGGCTTTGCGCCTGCGTGGCGAGCTGGACGAAAACGCCTTGCGCGCCAGTTTCCAGCAGCTGATCGAACGTCATGAATCCTTGCGCACACGCTTCTTCGAACGGGACGGCGTGGCGCTCCAGCAGGTCGATGTGGCGGGCGAATTCAACCTGCAATTGATCGACATCAGCGAACTGCCCGCCGAGGAGCGCGAAGCCCGCGCGCTGCACATCCGTGAGGACGAAGCCCGCACCCAGTTCGATCTGGAGAAAGGCCCGCTGCTGTGGGTGACGCTGGTGCGCCTCGACGACGATGACCATCAACTGCTGGTGACGATGCATCACATCATTGCCGATGGCTGGTCGCTGAACGTGCTGATCGACGAGTTCTCGCGCCTTTACGCCGCGGCTTCCCAGAGACAAAAGGCCACGCTTCCCGCATTGCCAACCCAATACGCCGATTACGGCAGCTGGCAGCGTCAATGGCTGGCGCAAGGGGAGGGCGAGCGTCAACTCGCCTACTGGAAAACGCAGTTGGGCGAAGAGCATCCAACGCTGAACCTGGCCACCGATCATCCGCGCTCGGCGCAGCACGTTCACAGTGCTGCCCGCCACTCGATAAAGCTCGCCGCGACCCTGAGCGATGCCATTCGCCAGACCGCCCAGGCGCATGAGTCGACGCCGTTCATGCTGTTGCTCGCCGCCTTCCAGAGCCTGTTGCACCGCTACAGCGGCCAGCGCGACATCCGCATCGGCGTGCCGAATGCCAACCGCCCGCGCCTGGAAACCCAAGGGCTGATCGGCTTCTTCATCAACACCCAGGTGCTGCGTGCCGACGTGGATTCGCGCCTGCCATTCGTTGAGCTGCTGGCGCAAACCCGCCAGGCCGCGCTGGGGGCGCAAGCGCATCAGGATCTGCCGTTCGAACAACTGCTCGAAGCGTTCCCGCAAGCGCGCGAACAAGGCTTGTTCCAGGTGATGTTCAACCACCAGCAACGGGACTTGAACGCGCTGCGCCGCCTGCCGGGATTGCTCGCCGAAGAACTGCCGTGGCACAGCCGCGAAGCCAAGTTCGACCTGCAACTGCACAGCGAAGAAGACCAGAAGGGTCGCTTGAGCCTGTCCTTCGACTACGCCAGCGAGCTGTTCGACGCGACGACCATCGAGCGCCTGGCCGAGCATTTCAGCCACCTGCTGCGAGCCATTTGCGAGCTACCGTCCACCGCCATCGGCGACCTGCCACTGCTGAGCGCAAGCGAACACGACCAACAATCGTCCTGGAGCGCCGCGCCGTGCACACCGGCCAGCCAATGGTTGCCGGAACGGCTCAACGAGCAAGCGCGCCAGACCCCGGAACGCACCGCGCTGATCTGGGACGGCGGCAGCCTCGATTTCGCCGATTTGCACATCCAGGCCAACCGCCTGGCCCATTACCTGCGCGACAAAGGCGTCGGCCCGGACGTCTGCGTGGCCATCGCCGCCGAGCGTTCGCCGCAGTTGCTGATCGGCCTGCTGGCGATCATCAAGGCTGGTGGTGCCTATGTGCCGCTGGACCCGGATTACCCGGCCGAGCGCCTGGCCTACATGCTCAGCGACAGCGGCGTGGAGTTGCTGCTGACCCAGACCCAATTGCTCGAACGCCTGCCGGCCACCGATGGCGTCAGCTTCATCGCCATGGATGCGCTGCATCTGGAGAACTGGCCAAGCCAGGCGCCGGGCCTGCACCTTCACGGCGACAACCTCGCCTACGTGATTTACACCTCCGGTTCCACCGGTCAACCCAAGGGCGTCGGCAACACCCACGCGGCGCTCGCCGAGCGCTTGCAATGGATGCAGAACACCTATGGGTTGAACGACACCGACGTGCTGATGCAAAAAGCCCCGATCAGTTTCGACGTGTCGGTGTGGGAGTGCTTCTGGCCGCTGATCACCGGCGCCCGCTTGCTGATTGCCGGCCCCGGCGAGCACCGCGATCCGCATCGCATCGCGCAGCTGGTTCAGCAATACGGCGTGACCACGCTGCACTTCGTGCCGCCACTGCTTTCGTTGTTCATCGACGAGCCGCTGACCGCCGAATGCACCAGCCTGCGCCGGGTCTTCTCCGGTGGCGAAGCCTTACCCGCCGAGCTGCGCAACCGCGTGCTGGAACAACTGCCGGCCGTGCAATTGCACAACCGCTACGGGCCGACCGAAACCGCAATCAACGTCACCCATTGGCACTGCGTCCGCGCCGATGGCGAGCGCTCGCCGATTGGCCGCCCGTTGGGCAACGTGGTGTGCCGCGTGCTCGACAGCGACCTCAACCCGGTGCCGGCCGGGGTGCCGGGTGAGCTGTGCATCAGCGGCATCGGCCTTGCTCGTGGCTATCTGGGCCGTCCGGGGCTGACCGCTGAACGTTTTGTCGTCGATCCACTGGGCGAGCAGGGCGCGCGTCTGTACCGCACCGGCGACCGTGCGCGCTGGACGGCGGATGGGGTGATCGAATACCTCGGTCGCCTCGATCAGCAGGTCAAACTGCGCGGCTTCCGTGTCGAGCCCGAAGAAATCGAAGCGCGCTTGCTGGCCCAGGAAGGTGTCGCCCAAGCCGTGGTGCTGGTGCGCGAAACGGTCGCCGGTGGCCAATTGATCGGTTACTACACCGCCACCGATTCCATTGAACAGGTTGATGTTCAAACCGCACGCCTGAAAGCTGCACTGGCGGCTGAGCTGCCGGAATACATGGTCCCGGCGCAGCTGATGCGCCTGGACGAAATGCCCCTGAGCCCGAGCGGCAAACTCGACCGTCGTGCCTTGCCCGAACCGCAATGGCAAGTGCGCGAACACGTCGAGCCGGTCACAGCGCTTGAGCAGCAAATCGCCGGCATCTGGCGCGAAGTGCTGTGCCTTGCGCAGATCGGCCTGCGTGACGATTTCTTCGCCCTCGGCGGTCATTCGTTGCTGGCCACGCAAATCATTTCCCGCACCCGTCAGGCCTGCGACGTTGAGTTGCCGCTGCGGGCACTGTTCGAAAACAGTGAGCTGGGCGCGTTTGCCGAACAGGTGCAACTGATCCAGGCCAGCGGCAAGACCAACCAGCAACCGCCCATCGAGAACGTCGACCGCCGCCAACCGGTGCCGCTCTCTTATTCCCAGCAACGCATGTGGTTTCTCTGGCAAATGGAGCCGGACAGCCCGGCCTATAACGTCGGCGGCATGGCACGGTTGCGCGGTGTACTCGATGTCGGGCGTTTCGAAGCGGCGTTGCAAGCGCTGATCATGCGCCACGAAACCCTGCGCACCACGTTCCCGAGCATCGACGGCGTGGCCCGCCAACAGGTCCATGCGCAAACCGGCATGCGCATGGACTGGAAGGACTTCTCGGCGCTGGAGGCCGACAGCCGTGAGCAACGGGTGCAGCAACTGGCTGACGACGAGGCACATAAACCGTTCGATCTGGAAACCGGTCCGCTGCTGCGCGCCTGTCTGGTCAAGACCGCCGAGCACGAACACTATCTGGTGCTGACTTTGCACCACATCGTCACCGAAGGCTGGGCGATGGACATCTTTGCCCGTGAACTGAGCGCGCTGTACGAAGCGTTCGTCGATGACCGCGAATCGCCGTTGGCACCGCTGCCAGTGCAGTACCTGGATTACAGCGTCTGGCAGCGCCAGTGGCTGGAATCCGGCGAGCGCCAGCGCCAGCTCGACTACTGGACCGCGCAACTGGGCCGCGAACATCCGCTGCTGGAATTGCCCGCCGACCGTCCACGTCCGCCGGTGCAAAGCCATCAGGGCGAACTGTTCCGTTTCGACCTGAGCGATGACCTCGCCGCACGGGTGCGCGCCTTCAACGCGCAAAACGGCCTGACCCTGTTCATGACCATGACAGCCGCACTGGCCGTGCTGCTTTATCGCTACAGCGGCCAAAACGACCTGCGCATCGGCGCGCCGGTGGCCAACCGGATTCGCCCGGAAAGCGAAGGACTGATCGGGGCGTTCCTCAACACCCAAGTGCTGCGTTGCCAGCTCGACGGGCAGATGTCCGTCGGTGAATTGTTCGAGCAGGTGCGCCACACGGTGATCGAAGGCCAGTCCCATCAGGACTTGCCATTCGATCACTTGGTTGAGGCCTTGCAGCCACCGCGCAGTGCCGCGTACAACCCGCTGTTCCAGGTGATGTGCAACGTGCAACGCTGGGAATTCCAGCAAAGCCGCACCCTGGCCGGCATGACCGTCGAGTACCTGGCCAACGATGCCCGGGCGACCAAGTTCGACCTCAATCTGGAAGTCACCGACCTCGATCAACGACTGGGTTGCTGCCTGACTTACAGCACTGATTTGTTCGATGAACCGCGCATTGCACGCATGGCCGGGCACTGGCGCAATCTGCTGGAAGCGCTGCTGTGCGATCCGCAACAGCGACTCTGCGAGTTGCCGTTGCTCGAAGCCACGGAACAGCAAAAGCTGTTGGACAGCCTTGGCGTCGAACGGGGCGAGCATCGCCTCGATCAATGCATCCATCACCTGTTCAGCGAGCAAGCCCTCGCCCGCAAAGACGCACCGGCGTTGACGTTTGCAGGTGAAACCCTGAGCTACGCCGAACTCGACAGCCGCGCCAATCGCCTGGCCTGGATGCTTCGCGAACGCGGTGTCGGCCCGCAGGTTCGCGTCGGACTGGCGCTTGAGCGTTCGCTGGAAATGGTCATCGGCCTGCTGGCGATCCTCAAGGCCGGCGGCGCTTATGTGCCGCTGGACCCGGAATACCCGCTCGATCGCCTGCATTACATGATCGAGGACAGCGGCATCGGTTTGCTGCTCAGCGATGCGGCGATGTTCGACGCGCTCGGCGAATTGCCGGCCAGCGTCGGCCGTTGGTGCCTCGAAGAGGACGCCGCCGCGTTGGCCCATTACCCGGCCACCGAACTGCCCTTTATCAGCCTGCCGCAACATCAGGCGTACCTGATTTACACCTCGGGTTCGACCGGCAAACCGAAAGGTGTGGTGGTGTCCCACGGTGAAATCGCCATGCATTGCCAAGCGGTCATTGAGCGCTTCGGCATGCGCCCGGACGATTGCGAACTGCATTTCTATTCGATCAACTTCGACGCTGCGACCGAGCGTTTGCTGGTGCCGTTGTTGAGTGGTGCGCACGTTGTCCTGCGCGCCCAAGGCCAATGGGACGCGGAAGACATCTGCGGGCTCATTCGTCGCCACCACATCAACATCCTCGGCTTCACCCCAAGCTACGGCAGCCAATTGGCGCAGTGGCTGGCGACCCAGGGCGAAATCCTCCCGGTGCGCATGTGCATCACCGGCGGCGAAGCCCTGACCGGTGAACACCTGACGCGAATCCGTGCGGCGTTCAAACCAAGCCTGTTTTTCAACGCCTACGGCCCGACCGAAACCGTGGTCATGCCATTGGCCAGTCTCGCACCCGAACAGCTGGAAGAAGGCTTGGCCAGCGTGCCGATCGGCAGCGTGATCGGCGCGCGGGTCGCCTACATCCTCGATGCCGACCTGGCCTTGGTACCGCAAGGCGCGACCGGTGAGTTGTTCGTCGGTGGCGCCGGTCTGGCGCAGGGTTATCACCAGCGACCGGGCATGACCGCCGAACGGTTTGTGGCGGATCCATTCGCCGCCGATGGCGGACGTCTGTACCGCACCGGCGACCTGGTGCGCCAGCGTGCCGATGGCCTGGTGGAGTATCTGGGGCGCATCGACCATCAAGTGAAGATTCGCGGTTTTCGCATCGAGTTGGGCGAGATCGAAACCCGTCTGCTGGAGCATGAGTCGATCCGCGAAGCCGTGGTCCTGGCCCTCGACGCGCCGAGCGGCAAACAGCTGGTCGGCTATCTGGTGACCGAGGTCACCGAGCAGGACGAAACGCAACAAGCGGCATTGCGTGAAGCGCTGAAGCATCACCTCAAATCGCAACTGCCGGATTACATGGTGCCGACGCACCTGATCCTGCTGGCCAGCATGCCGCTGACCACCAATGGCAAACTCGACCGCCGCGCCTTGCCAGCGCCGGACCCGGAACTCAACCGTCAACACTACGTGGCGCCAAGCAACGAGCTAGAGCTGACCTTGACCGGCATCTGGTGCGAGGTGCTGAACATCGAGCAAGTGGGCCTTAACGACAACTTCTTCGAACTGGGCGGCGATTCGATTCTGTCAATCCAGGTGGTCAGCCGTGCGCGGCAGCAGGGCATTCATTTCAGTCCGCGTGACCTGTTCCAGCACCAGACCGTGCAAACCCTGGCCGCCGTGGCCACCCGCACCGAGCAGGTCACCGCCGAGCAAGGCCTGCTCAGCGGTGAGTCGCCTCTGACGCCGATTCAGCACTGGTTCTTCGACACGGACATTCCCGAGCGTCAGCACTGGAACCAGGCATTGCTGCTGGAGCCGACTGACGCGCTGGAACCCCATCGCCTGGAGCAAGCGCTGCTGGCGGTAATCGAACAGCACGATGCCTTGCGGTTGCGTTTCAGCCAGACCGACACGCAATGGCGCGCCGAGCATCAGGCGATTTCCAACGTGCCGGTGCTGTGGCAAGTGCGAGTTTCGTCCATGGACAAATGCGCCGCGCTGTTCGCCGATGCCCAGCGCAGCCTCGACCTCGAACAGGGGCCGCTGATGCGCGTGTTGCTGGTCGATGGTCCCGAGGGCGTACAACGGCTGTTCATCGCCATTCACCACTTGGTGGTGGACGGCGTTTCGTGGCGGGTGCTGCTCGACGATCTGCAAACCGTTTACCGTCAACTGGACGCCGGGCAGTCGGTCAAACTGCCGGCGAAAACCAGCGCTTTCAAGGATTGGTCCGCCCGTTTGCAGGCCTATGCCGGCAGCGAATCCCTGCGTGAAGAACTGAGCTGGTGGCAGTCGCAACTGACCGGGCCGAACGCCGAATTGCCCTGTAATCGTCCTGAGGGCGGGCGGCAGAACCGGCATGCGCAAACCGTCAGCGTGCGCCTCGATGCCGAACGTACTCGACAGTTGCTGCAACAGGCGCCGAGTGCCTATCGCACGCAGGTCAACGACCTGCTGCTGACCGCGTTGGCTCGGGTGCTGTGCAATTGGAGCGGAGAGGAGTCGGCGCTGATTCAGCTTGAAGGCCACGGCCGCGAAACCCTGTTCGACGAGATCGACCTGACCCGCACCGTCGGCTGGTTCACCAGCGCTTATCCGTTACGCCTTATGCCGGCGAACGGGCAGGGCGCCTCGATCAAGGCGATCAAGGAACAACTGCGTGCCGTGCCGCACAAAGGCCTGGGTTATGGCGTGCTGCGTTATCTGGCCGATGATCTGAGTCGTCAGACCCTGGCCGCGTTGCCGGTGGCGCCGATCACCTTCAACTACCTCGGTCAGTTCGACCAGAGCTTCGGCGCGGACGCCTTGTTCCGTCCGCTGGACGAGCCCGTCGGCGCGGCCCACGATCCGCACGCGCCGCTGCCCAATGAACTGAGCGTCGACAGTCAGGTGTATGGCGGTGAACTGGTGCTGCGCTGGACCTTCAGCGCCGAACGCCACGATCCGCAAGCCATCACCGACCTGGCCAACGCTTATCTTGGCGAACTGCAAAGCCTGATCGAACATTGCCTGCGCGACGATGCGGGAGGCCTGACGCCGTCGGACTTCCCGTTGGCGAAACTGACCCAGCCGCAAATCGACGCGTTGCCAATCCCGGCCGCCGTCATCGAAGACGTCTACCCGCTGACCCCGATGCAGGAAGGCATGCTGCTGCACACCTTGCTGGAACCGGGCACCGGCCTCTACTACATGCAGGATCGCTACCGCATCAACAGCGAACTCGACCCGCAACGTTTCGCCCAGGCCTGGCAAGCGGTGATTGCCCGCCACGAAGCACTGCGCGCATCGTTCTGCTGGAACGTTGGCGAAGACATGCTGCAAGTGATCCACAAACCCGGCAGCACGCCGATCGAGATCCTCGACTGGACGCAAATTGCCGAAGCCGAGCAAGAGCCGAAACTGCAAGCGCTGCTCAAAAGCGAGCGTGAAGCCGGGTTCGATCTGCTCAATCAGGCACCTTTCCACCTGCGCTTGATCAAGGTCGGCGCGGCGCGTTACTGGTTCATTATGAGCAACCACCACATCCTGATTGATGCCTGGTGCCGCTCGCTGCTGATGAACGATTTCTTCGAAATCTACACCGCCCTCGGCGAAGGCCGGGAAGCGCAACTGACCGTCCCCCCGCGTTATCGCGACTACATTGGCTGGCTGCAACGCCAGAGCCTGGCCGAGGCGCGGCAGTGGTGGAAAACCAATCTGCAAGGTTTCGAACGGACCACGCCGATCCCGAGCGACCGGCCGTTCCTGCGTGAGCATGCCGGTGAAAGCGGCGGCATGATCGTCGGTGACCGCTACACAAGGCTTGATGCTCGCGACGGTGCGCAACTACGCGAATTGGCGCAGGCGCATCAACTGACCATCAACACCTTTGCGCAAGCGGCGTGGGCCTTGGTGCTACGACGTTTGAGCGGTGATCGTGACGTGCTGTTCGGCGTCACGGTGGCCGGGCGTCCGGTGGACATGCCGCAGATGCAGCGCACCGTCGGGCTGTTCATCAACAGCATTGCGCTGCGGGTGAAAATGCCCGAGGACGATCAGCGTTGCAGTGTGCGCCAGTGGTTGAGTGGTTTGCTCGACAGCAACATGCAACTGCGTGAGTACGAATACCTGCCGCTGGTGAGCATTCAGGAAAACAGCGAACTGCCCAAGGGCCAACCGCTGTTCGACAGCCTGTTCGTGTTCGAAAACGCCCCGGTGGAAGTCTCGGTGCTGGACCGCGCACAGAGCCTCAATGCCACGTCGGACTCGGGCCGTACCCACACCAACTTCCCGTTAACGGCGGTCTGCTATCCGGGGGATGACCTGGGGCTGCACCTGTCTTACGACCAGCGTTATTTCGACGAATCGACCGTCGAGCGCATGCTCGGCGAGTTCAAGCGATTGTTGCTGGCGCTGGTCGAAGGCTTCCATGGCGACATGGCCGATCTGCCGTTGCTGGGCGACGAGGAACAGGATTTCCTGATCCACGGCTGCAACCAGAGCGAGCACGATTACCCGCTGGAACAAAGCTATGCCGCGTTGTTCGAAGCGCAGGTCGCTCGGCATCCGCAGCGGATTGCCGCCAGTTGCCTGGATCAGCAACACAGTTATGTCGAACTGAACCGGCGCAGCAACCGCCTCGGTCATGCGTTGATCGCGGCCGGGGTCGGGCTGGATCAACCGGTGGCATTGCTGGCTGAACGTAACCTCGATCTGCTCGGCATGATCATCGGCAGCTTCAAGGCGGGCGCGGGTTATCTGCCGCTGGACCCGGGGCTGCCGAGTCAGCGTCTGAGCCGGATCATCGACCTGAGCCGCACGCCATTGCTGGTCTGCACGCAAACCTGTCGTGAACAGGCGGTCGCGCTGCTGGAGGCGTTCAGTTGCGCCAACCGGCCGAAATTACTGGTCTGGGAAGAGGTGCAGGCGAGCGATGTATCGGTGGCGAATCCGGGTGTTTACAGCGGCCCGGACAACCTCGCCTATGTGATCTACACCTCCGGCTCCACCGGTTTGCCCAAAGGCGTGATGGTCGAACAGCGCGGCATGCTCAACAACCAGTTGAGCAAGGTGCCGTACCTGAATCTCAGCGATGTTGATGTGATCGCCCAGACCGCTTCGCAAAGCTTCGACATTTCGGTCTGGCAGCTCCTCGCCGCACCGCTGTTCGGGGCGCGGGTGGACATTGTGCCGAACACCATCGCCCATGACCCGCAAGGGTTGCTGGCGCACGTATCGGCCCAGGGCATTACGGTACTGGAAAGCGTGCCGTCGCTGATTCAGGGCATGCTCGCCCAGGAACGCATGAGCCTCGACGGCCTGCGCTGGATGCTGCCGACCGGTGAAGCGATGCCGCCGGAACTGGCGCATCAATGGCTGCTGCGCTACCCGGAGATCGGGCTAGTGAATGCCTATGGCCCGGCGGAATGCTCGGACGACGTGGCGTTCTTCCGCGTTGACATGGCCTCGACCCGAGGCAGTTACCTGCCCATCGGTACGCCGACCGACAACAACCGTTTGTACCTGCTCGATGGCGCGCTGGACCTGGTGCCGTTGGGTGCGGTGGGCGAGTTGTGCGTCGCCGGCACCGGGGTCGGGCGTGGTTACGTCAGCGACCCGTTGCGCACCGCCCTGGTATTTGTACCGAACCCGTTTGGCGCGCCGGGGGATCGTCTGTATCGCACCGGCGACTTGGCCCGACGTCGCAGTGACGGCGTGCTGGAATACGTTGGGCGTATCGACCATCAAGTGAAGATTCGCGGTTACCGCATCGAACTGGGTGAAATCGAAGCACGCCTGCATGAGCAACCGGAAGTGCGCGAAGCGGCGGTCGGTGTGCAGGAAGGCGTGAACGGCAAGCATCTGGTCGGCTATTTGGTCGCGGCGGATGCTTTGATCAAGCCAACGGAACGACTCGAACGCATCAAGCAACGCCTGCGTACCGAACTCCCGGAGTACATGGTGCCGCTGCACTGGTTGTGGCTGGAGCGGATGCCGCTCAATGCCAACGGCAAACTCGACCGCAAGGCGCTGCCGGCGCTGGAGATCGGCCAGTTGCAGAGCCAGGATTACCAGGCGCCGCGCACCGAGCTGGAGCAGACACTGGCGAATATCTGGGCCGAGGTGCTGAAGGTCGAGAAGGTCGGCGCGCAGGACAACTTCTTCGAGCTGGGCGGGCATTCGTTGCTGGCGACGCAGATTGCTTCGCGGGTGCAGAAAGCCTTGCAACGGGATGTGCCGTTGCGGGCGATGTTCGAGTGCAGCACGGTGGCGGAGTTGGCCGAGTACATCGACGGGTTGGCGGCGAGTGACATCACCGAGGAGAAGGTGGATCGCCTCAATGACTTGATGGCGGAGTTGGAGGGGTTTTGATTCTTTAGCGTCTGTGCGGGGCCTTTCGCGGGCAAGCCTCGCGCCTACAGGATTTGTGTCGTTCGCAATTTTTATGATCGACACCAGACCTGTGGGAGCGAGCCTGCTCGCGAAGGCGTCATCGAAATTTGCGCGAATTTGCGCGTTGACTGCCGCTTCGGACCGGCTCAGGCTGCCTCTGCTTTTTTTGTTGAATTCCCTTCAAAAAGGAGACAGTTAATGCCCTTTGTAACGATTGACGGACAGCCCCTTCACTACATCGATCAAGGCACCGGCCCGGCCGTATTGCTGGCCGGCAGCTACCTGTGGGACCAAGCCATGTGGGCACCGCAGATTGCTGCGTTGTCGCAACACTATCGGGTCATTGCCCTGGACCTGTGGGGCCACGGTGAATCCGGGCCACTTCCCGAAGGCACGAAGTCGCTGGATGACATCGCCCGCCAGGCCTTGGCGCTGCTCGATCATCTGGACGTTGATCGTGTCACGCTGGTCGGTCTGTCGGTCGGTGGCATGTGGGGCGTGCGACTGGCGCTGTCAGCGCCACAGCGGATCAATGGCCTGGTGCTGATGGACACTTACGTCGGCGTCGAGCCGGAACCGACTCGCCAATACTATTTCTCGCTGTTCAAACAGATCGAAGACACCGGCGTGATCGCGCCGCAGTTGCTCGACATCGTGGTGCCGATTTTCTTCCGTCCGGGCATCGATCCACAGTCGGCCCTGTATCAGGATTTTCGCGCGAAACTGGCGGCGTTGCCGTCCGAACGTCTGCGTGAAAGCATTGTGCCGATGGGGCGGATTACGTTTGGGCGGGATGATCTGTTGCCGCGTCTGGGCGAGCTGAACCCTGCCACCACGCTGGTGATGTGTGGCGATCAGGACAAACCGCGGCCGCCGTCGGAAACGAAGGAAATGGCCGGGTTGATTGGCTGCTCGTCTGTGCTGGTGCCGGAGGCGGGGCATATCTCCAATCTGGAGAATCCGACGTTCGTGACGGAGGTGTTGTTGAAATTTCTGGCTGAGAGAAATTAGTCGGTCTTGCTGGCCCCATCGCGAGCAGGCTCGCTCCCACAGGGGAATGCATTCAAATGTGGGAGCGAGCCTGCTCGCGATGGGGCCGGTGTGGTCACCAAGTCTCTGCAGCAAACTACTTGGGCCCGAGAATCTTCATCAACTTGTCCGGCGAAGGCGCGCCTTGCTGCTGTTGCAGCTCGCCCTTGTCGTCCATGTAGAAAATCGCCGGGGTGGCCTGCAATTCCAGGTCTTCCATCAACTGCATGTTCGCCGCCAGTTTCGCCTGAATCGCCGGCGGCACGTCCTTCAGGGCTTTCAGCGAACTGCCCTTGCCGGATTTTTCGTGATCTTCCAGCGCCTTGCTCGGGTCCTTGGCGGCTAGCAGCGCGGCGGATTTGCCCGGGCTGTCTTCGCGAATGATCCCGACCATGATGTGCCGCAGCTGCACTTTGCCGGCATTGACCCACGGCCGAGCCTGTTCCCAGAACATGTTGCAGTAGGGGCAGTTCGGGTCGCTGAACAAGTACACGATGCGTGGCGCATCTTTTTTGCCGTCGGCGATCCAGTTGCTGGCTTCCATCTTGGCCCAGACTTCCTTGGACATCGGCGCGTAGACCAGTTTCTGCAACGGTGCACTGCTCAGGTCGTTGCCCTCGGCGTCGTACAGATTGCCCAGCAGTACATGCTTGCCGTCCGGGGTCAGGTACAGCGCGATACCGCGGTTCTGGTACTGGGCGGCGTAACCGCGCAGCCCATCGGGTGCGTCGAACTGACCGACGATTTTCGCGCCCTTGGCTTCGATCTTCTTGATCGCTTCAGGCAATTCTTCGGCGGCCTGCACCGACGGCAGGTGCAGCAGCGCTGCGCCCAGAGTCAGCGTCAGCAGGTGGCGGAGGCGGGGCATGGCAGTTTCCTTGAAGAGGTGGCCGGTACGGCAGGAGAAGGGGTGTCGAAGTTTTCCAGGGCGCGGGCCAGGCTGGCATCCGAGAGTTCACCCAAATGGCTGCCCAGCAATCGACCGTCGGGGCTATAGAACAGCGTAGTCGGCAAAGCCATGGAACCCACGGCCTGACCCAGTCGACCGCTGCCGTCGAACAGCACGTTGGTCAGGCTCAGGCCTTGGGTTTCGAGGAAGGTGCTGACGCTTTGCATGCTTTCGGCCTGATTGACGAACAGGAAGGTCAGGTCCGGGCGCTGTTGCTGGGCGTTTTCCAGCACCGGCATTTCCCGGCGGCACGGCGGGCACCAGGTGGCCCAGAGATTGATGACCAGCGGCCCACCCTTGTAGTCCGCCAGTTGCACGGTTTCGCCGGCGGCGTTGCGCAGGGCGATTTCCGGCAGGCGCGTGCCTTGTTCGTAAATACTCAGAGAGAAAGTCGCCAGCAGCCAGAATGCCAACCCGCTGGCCACGCCAAACCCCAGCGGGCGGCGCAGACCCGGCCGGCGCCAACCGCGATACAGCGCGGTGAGCAGCAGCACAATCACCCCGGGCCAGGCGAGGAAACCGCCATCGCGCAGGTCGATGATCTGCCACGGATCGTTGCGATAGTGGGCCCAGTAGGCGCCGACGAACCCGACCCGCGCCGCCAGCATGCCCAGCAAAAAAAGGCTGAACAGCGCCGACTCAGGGTTCTCTCCACCGCGCTTGGCCACCCGCCAGCCGACAAACGTCGCCAGCGCCAGGGCACTGATCAGCAGCAGATGGTTAAGCGCGATGGCAAAAGTGCCGAGGGTAAAGGTCAGCATTAACGGGCGTCTCGGGTGGTGGTCCAGCGTTGCAGGAAGGTGTCGGCATCGACCTCGCCGGTGATGCGCTGACTGCGGCGCTCCTGGCCGTCTGCGCCGATCCACAGAAAACTCGGTGGCCCCGGCACTTTATAACGGCCGAGCAGTTCGCGGCTGTCGGCATTGTCGGCGGTGACGTCCAGCCGTAGCAAGCGCACATCGCTCAGCGCTGCCATCACATGGGCTTTGCCGAAGACCTGTTTTTCCATGACCTTGCACGACACACACCAGTCGGCGTAGTAGTCCAGCAGCACCCATTGGCCCTGGGCCTGGGCGGCGTCCAGTTCCTGTTGCAGCGCTTGCGGATTGTTGATCGTGGTGAAGGCCTCATGGCCGGTCGGGCGAGCGGCATTGCCGGAAGAGGCGGAAGCGCTGTAGACCTGCAACGGTTTGAGCAAGTCATCACTGCCCCCGGCGGCCCCGATCATCAGCAGACCGCCCCACATCCCGAGCAACAGTGCACTGGCGCCGAACAGATGGGCGACGCGGCCAAAACCTTCCGACTGTTTCCAGGCGCTATAGGCGGCAATCAGCAGCAAGGCGCCACACAAACCGATCCACAGCGATTGATCCAGCACCGGGCGCAGCATCAGCAGGGCGGTGGCGAGGAACAGGAAACCGAACACGCCTTTGAGCAGGTTCATCCAGGCGCCGGGTTTGGGCAGGAAGCGATTGCCCACGGTCACCAGCAACAACAGCGGCACACCGATGCCGATGCCCATTGCGAACAGAATCAGCCCGCCATGCAACGCATTACCGCTTTGTGCGATGTAGAGCAGGGCGCCGGCCAATGGCGCGGTCATGCACGGGCCGACCAGCAGCCCCGACAAGGCCCCGAGCACACCGGCACCGATCAGACTGCCGCCACGCTGATTGCGCGACACATTTTCCAGCCGGTCACGCACCGCCACCGGCAGTTGCAGCTCGAAGAAACCGAACATCGGCAACGCCAGCAGGAGAAATATCGCCGCGAAGCTGCCCAGCAGCCACGGGTTCTGCAACAGCGCCTGAAGGTTCGCACCAAGCAGCGCGGCCAGCACACCCATCGCCGCATACACCAGCGCCATGCTCACCACGTAGCTGGTCGCCAGGGCGAAACCGCGTTTGGGCGTGGCGCCGCTGCCGACGATCAACCCGGCCAGTATCGGCAGCATCGGCAACGAGCAAGGGGTGAAGGCCAGCAGCAGGCCCAGACCGAAGAACACCAGCAAGCTCCAGCCCAGCGCCCGTTGTTGCAGGCCGCTGGCCAGGGCCTGATCCGGTGCTTCGTTGGTTGCGCCCGCAACGTTGCCACCCAGGTCCACGACCTGGGTTTGCGGCGGATAGCACAATCCGGCATCGGCACACCCTTGGAAGCCCACCTTGATCTGACCGGTGGCGCCCGCCGGAATCTTCAGCTCCAGGCCTTGGCGATACACCGGTTGTTCGCCGAAGAACTCATCACTGTGCGCTTCACCTTCGGGTAATGGCGGCTGTTGCTCCGAGGGCAGCCCCTCGAATTTCAGGCGTTTCTGGTAAAGGTAATAGCCGTCGGTAATTTGCCAAAAGAGCTGTGTTTCACCCGATTCAAGGCGCTCGGAAGTAAAGACAAAGGCCTTTTCCACCGGTAAAAATTCAGGTTTGGTATCGAACGGATTGGTCCCTGCCTGGGCCACACCCGAGATCAAGAGAACAAAAAGAAGAAACAGTCGACGCATGGGTAAGCCTTATCCCTGTGCAAGTGAGGTGCACAATGGGAGGCGGCGATTAACCGATGATTAACCGCGAGTCGACAGATTTTCAGTCTCGTAGCAATCCGGGCCAATTCACCTCATTCACCGGGTGCGGGCCAGAATGCATACGATTCATTTGCAGGTTGTAGATGATGTATTCGTTGCCAGTCAGGAAGATGTAGAAATAATTGTCGTCACTATTACTGTCTTTTTGCACGCCGGTAATAATTCGGTCGAGGTAGGGGGACAGTCCGCTCCAGACGGTCGGGGAGATGGAGGGTTGATTGTAATAGTTGCTTTTGTAGTTGAATTGGAAGTGCTTTCCGTCGCTCATGATGAACTTAAATATGTGGCCCGTTTCGTTTAGAGTCCACCACGTCACTGCGATGATACGATCGAAATAAGGAAGAATGGGAGCCCATCCAGTATTTTCCACAGGCTTTATATAACTGACTCTATCGGTGTCTTGATTATACTTGCAGACGGTCGGTGTAGTGCCTTCGTAAAAAAACAACCATGTTGCGTCAGAGTCATAACCTTCAGACTCATTGATCAGATCAGTGGTGGTTAAGCCAAAGCGTAGGTTTTTGGCATGGGAGTGGAAGTCATTCCAGTTGCCGTATGAAATATCGCTCGGGTATCCCTTTGGAACTTGCCTGTCGCCAAGGCTGTAACGAGAGTATTTATTGATGTCTTTGAAGAAGAAATGAATTCCATCTTTGCCAGAGCGCCAGTCGACGGTGACAAAGTTTTTCAAGATTGGCATGGTGTTGTTCCTTTCAATAGTTAAACGTTTGTTGGTTGTTCAAGAGCAGGTTTGTGGTCGGGTTGTCATGTTTTGGTGTTGTGAATTAGTTGCGGGCTGAGCTTATCGCTTTACGAAAATCAATAAGAGTTTTTTTTGAGGTTGTTTGTGTCGCTTTGCAACTAAGGTGAATGAATAAGTTTGATTTGGTTGGGCGACAGAAAGCCGGGCTATTCGTCATCCCTCGCAATTGACATAATTGCGCCTTAATCCACATCTGCTTGACTCGCGTTTTTACTCATGGAGCGCCCATGCACGTACTGGTTTGTGAAGATGATGAGCTGATCGCCAGCGGCATTGTCGCCGGCCTCACCGCACAGGGCCTGACGGTGGAGCACGTCGCCACGGCATCGGCTGCCCGGGCGATGCTCAAGGTGGCTGAGTTCGACGTCATGGTGCTCGACCTTGGTCTTCCCGATGAGGACGGCCTGAAGTTGTTGCAGCAGTTGCGCCACAGTGGCCTGGAGATTCCGGTGCTGATTCTCACGGCGCGGGATTCGGTCACCGACCGCGTCGACGGCTTGCAGGCCGGCGCCGACGATTACCTGCTCAAACCGTTCGACCTGCGTGAACTCGCCGCCCGTCTGCACACCTTGTTGCGACGCGTGGCGGGGCGCAGCGTCAACCTGATCGAACACGGCCGTCTGACCTACGACCCGAGCAGCCGGGAAACCATGCTCGGCGGCCAGTCCGTCGACCTTTCGCGGCGTGAACAGTCGCTGTTGCAAGCCTTGCTGCATAACCGTGGTCGGGTGCTGTCCACCGAACAATTGAAGGACAGCGTCTACGGTTTCAATGACGAACTGGAAAGCAACGCCCTCAACGTGCATATCCATCACCTGCGGCGCAAACTCGGCAATGGCATTGTCGAGACCGTGCGCGGCCTGGGTTATCGCCTGGGGCCCGCCGATGGTGGAGAGGAAATGAAAAAGTGATGAGCCTGCGTTTGCGTCTGAGCCTGACACTCGGCGCCGCTTTTGCGCTGATCTGGGCCCTGGCGGCGGCCTGGATGCTCAGCGACCTGCGCAACCAAATGATGTTTTCCCTCGACCAGCGGCTGGTGGCATCGGCGCGCATGGTCGCCGGCCTGATGGAACAATTGCCCGCGTTGCCTAGCAAGGGCGAGGGCACCCATTTCAGCGCGGAACAACTGAATATTCCGGGTGGCATGGCCTGTCAGGTCAGCTCGTTGCGCGGCGAAATCCTCGCCCGCAGTCACACCGATCCGCAACAAACCCTGGAAGCCGAGAAAATGGGCTTCCACGATCAGATGATCGACGGCGCGCCGTGGCGCAGCTTCACCCTGGCTCGCGGTGATCTGCGCATTACCACGGCGGATCGGCAGATCGAGCGTGAGGCGCTGAACATGTCGATCCTGCTGGCCGCTTCGGTGCCGGTGGGCGTGGCGTTGCTTGGCTGCCTGTGCCTGTTGTGGCTGGGGATTGGCCAGGGGCTGGCGCCGCTCAACCGGATGCGCGATGCCTTGATGCGCCGCAGCGCCGATTCGCTCGAACCCTTGCAGATCCAGCCGCTCCCCAGCGAGCTTCAACCGTTGCTGGACACCCAGAATCAGCTGTTCCAGCGCATCGGCAAGACCATCGAGCGCGAACGCCGCCTGACCGGCGACGCGGCCCACGAATTACGCAGCCCCCTGACCGCAATCAAAACCCACCTGCAAGTAGCGCGCATGACTGAGGGCGCGGCCCGGGATCAGTCCCTGGCACGGGCAGAAGAGGGCGCCGACCGCATGCACCGCACGCTGGAGCAATTGCTGTTGCTGGCGCGGGTCGAGGGCAGTCTGTCGTTCGACGACGGGGTGCAATGCAGCGCCGAACAGGTGGCGAAACTGGCGATTCAGGATGCGGCCAGCGGTGATCGTCGGCGGATCAAGCTGCACATGCCAGCGAAGTTCTCCGATGCCCCGGTGCAGATGCCCGCGGTGCTGTCGATCGCCGCATTGCGCAACTTGCTGGACAACGCCCTGCGCCATACCCCGGGCGACGGATCGGTGGAACTGAGCCTGGAAACCACTGGCAGTCGCGCACGCTTTCTGGTCCGCGACCACGGCCCGGGCATTGCCGATGATGACCTGCAACACCTGACCCAACGTTTCTGGCGCAACGGCCAGAGCACCGGCTGCGGATTGGGCCTGGCGATTGTCCAGGCGATTGTTCAGCGGTGCGGTTGCACCCTGCATTTCGACAGCCGGCCGGATGGGTTGCGGGTTGAATTGACCATGCCATTGCAACCCCTCTAACCAACACCGCAACCTTTCCCTGTGGGCGTGAGCCTGCTCGCGATGAGGCCATAACATCCAACATCCATGTTGACTGTTACACCGCCATCGCGAGCAGGCTCACTCCCACAAGGGAGGCTGTGTTGCACATCAAATGTAACTTCTCTCCATTAGTCAGCGACTCGCCACAGCGCTATCGTCCCCGGCAGCTTTTTCTCAATGGATTGAGGTAACAGCGCCATGGATGCATCGATTCACATCTGCAAGGCAACCCCCGCCGATGCCGGCATCATCAGTCGGATCGTCGAGCGCTCCATTCGTGTCGGCTGCGCGCTCGACCATCGCAACGACCCGAGAACCGTCGCCACCTGGACCCACAACAAAACCATCGAGCACGTGCAACCGTGGCTGACCGACCAACGGTTGTACCTGAACATCGCCCTGTTGCAGGACAAGCCGGTAGGTGTCGCCATGGCGGCGATCAGTGGCAAGGTCGCGTTCTGCTATGTGCAGCCGGAATGGTTTCGTCGCGGTGCCGGAGAGGCACTGGTTCACGACCTCGAAGGCTGGTTGATCAATCAGGGGCTGGGCCAGGCACGCCTCAACAGCACCCGCACCAGCGAGGCTTTTTATCGCCATTTGGGGTACCGGCCCTGCGCTGAAATCTTCATCGTGGCCGGGCTCCATGCCATTCCCATGCATAAGGCACTGACACCGCCTTCATAGAAAGCTGATCGAGGGTCTAAATCCTCGGCGCCCTGATGCGTTTCCAGAACAGGAAAACCTTATTGAGGGGTCGAGAGATGTCAGTCGCTACCAGCCTTATGGAAGATCAGTCGGCCCGGATCGCTCCGGCGCCGGTCGAGACGCTGTATCAGTTCAATGAATCGCCGTTGCTGGCCCGTCAAAACCAGCAGGAATCGAATGCCCGCAGTTACCCGCGACGCATTCCCCTGGCGCTCAAGCGCGCCAAGGGCATTTATGTCGAAGACGTCGAAGGTCGCCGTTTCATCGACTGCCTGGCGGGTGCCGGGACATTGGCCCTGGGGCATAACCATGCGGTGGTGATCGAAGCGATCCAGCAAGTGCTGAGCGATGAGTTGCCGCTGCACACCCTCGACCTGACAACGCCGGTCAAGGATCAATTCGTCCAGGACCTGTTCGGTTTGCTGCCGGCGGCGTTGGCTGCTGAAGCCAAGATCCAGTTCTGCGGCCCCACCGGCACCGACGCGGTGGAAGCCGCCCTGAAACTGGTGCGCACCGCCACCGGACGCAGCACCGTATTGTCGTTCCAGGGCGGTTATCACGGCATGAGCCAGGGCGCGCTGAGCCTGATGGGCAGCCTGGGGCCGAAAAAGCCGTTGGGCGCCTTGCTCAGCAACGGCGTGCAGTTCATGCCGTATCCCTACGATTACCGCTGCCCGTTCGGCCTCGGCGGTGCGCAAGGGGTGAAGGTCAACCTGAGCTACCTGGAAAACCTGCTCAATGATCCAGAGGCCGGCGTGCAATTGCCGGCGGCGGTGATCGTCGAAGCGGTGCAGGGCGAGGGCGGGGTGATCCCGGCCGATCTCGATTGGCTGCGCGGCCTGCGGCGCATCACCGAACAGGCCGGCGTGGCGCTGATCGTCGATGAAATCCAGAGCGGTTTCGCTCGCACCGGCAAGATGTTCGCCTTCGAGCACGCGGGGATCATTCCGGACGTGGTGGTCATGTCCAAAGCCATCGGCGGCAGTCTGCCACTCGCCGTCGTGGTTTACCGCGACTGGCTCGACACCTGGCTGCCGGGCGCTCATGCCGGGACTTTCCGCGGTAATCAGATGGCCATGGCGGCGGGTTCTGCGGTGATGCGTTACCTGACCGAACACAAGGTCTGCGAGCACGCTGCCGCCATGGGCGAGCGCCTGAGCGAGCACCTGCGCATTCTGCAGCGGGACTTCCCGCAATTGGGCGACATTCGCGGGCGCGGCTTGATGCTCGGCGTCGAGCTGGTCGATCCGACGGGTGCGCCCGATGCATTGGGGCATCCGCCGATCTTCGGTCGCCTGGCGCCGCTGGTGCAGCGTGAATGCCTCAAGCGCGGGCTGATTCTTGAGCTGGGTGGGCGTCACGGCGGCGTGGTGCGTTTCCTGCCGCCGCTGGTGATTACCTCCGCGGAAATCGATCGGGTGGCCGAGATTTTCGGCCGGGCCATGGCCGCAGCCACCGCCAGCCTCTAAATTTTTCGCGCCGCGCAACGTTCCTTCTACATACCGGCTGCGCACGCCGCGCAGCCCACCCTACAGCGATGGAGACACAGCATGACGTCAGTATTCGACCGCGAGGACATCCTCTTTCAGGTCGTGGTCAACCACGAAGAGCAATACTCGATCTGGCCCGACTACAAAGCGGTGCCTGCCGGCTGGCGCACCGTGGGCAAGAGCGGCCTGAAAAAGGAATGCCTGGCCTACATCGAAGAAACCTGGACCGACATGCGCCCGTTGAGCTTGCGTCAGAAGATGGACGAGCAGGCGGCAGTGGCTAACTAAGGCACGACGCAAAAGGAAGCCCGCTGGACTGGTGACAGTCAGCGGGCTTTTTCATGTCTGGAATGTGTCTCGCCTGTCAGGCCGCCTTCGCGAGCAGGCTCGCTCCTACATTGGATCTATGGCGTGACACAAATCCCCTGTGGGCGCGAGCCTGCTCGCGATGAACGATAACGTGGACTCACTGACGTTAAACCCCGCTCAACCCCTTGATCACCCGATCCACATTCCCTTCCAGCTCAGCCACCGGTTCCGCCGCGTCGACACTCAACACCACCAGCCGACTGCCTGCCTCTGCGATCACCGCTTTCACCGCCTCAGACGGCTGGCGATGATGCAACACCACCGCCACATCATTGTCCTTCAGCGTCGCGCCCAATTGCTTGAGTGCTTCAGGTGTCCACTCGGCGTCCGGCCGTGCATCGAGGCCGATCAGCTCCAGGTTCAACCCGCCGATCAAGTAGCCGAAGTGATCGCTCAGGCTCATTACAGTGAGGTTATCGGCACTGGCCAATTGCGCTTCGCTGTCCGCGCTGAGCTTGAGCAAGCGCTGTTTCAGTGCCGCCAGGTTAGCCTCGATCGCAGGTTTGGCCTCGGGCGCCAGGCGCACCAGGTCCGCCGCCATCACATCCGCCATCCGCCCCATGTTGTTGCTGGAAAGCCACGGCTGGCTGTTCAAGCCGTCGACCTTATTGCCCGGCTGCACGGCGATGCCGGGCAGGGCGCCGTCCACCGGGCGGGCGGCGTCGACTTCAACGATACGAATGTTGCTGCGCCGGGCAATCGGGTACAGCGGATCGTCTGCCCACAGTGAGCGCAGACCGATCACCGCATCGGCGTCGGTCGCCAGTCTGGCCAGCGCCGGAGCGCCACGACCGGTGAAGTACGCGGTCTGACGGCTGCCCGGCAGGTTCGCCGGCGCAGCACGTTCAAGGGTGACGTCGGTGCCCTTGAGCAAGACTTCACCCAGCCCGTAAGTGATCGGCAAGGAGGCCAGCACGCGCAGGGGTTTTGTGTCCGCTGCAAAGGGGGTAGTGACCAGCCCGCACAGAGCGACGGCCAGGGTCAGTTGACGCAGAGAAAAAGACATTTATCCGATATTCCCTTTCAGGCTTGGGACAACGCCGCGGGCGATGGCGGCGAGGGCGAAGGCGATACCGGCGACCAGAATGATCGCGGCACCGGACGGAATGGGCAGGTCGAAGATGATCGGCGCGAGGATCCCGCACAGCGTGCTGACCGTGGCGATCAGCACCGAGCACCAGAAGAAACCCTTCAGCGACTGGCTGAGCAAGCGTGCCGCTGCGGCGGGAATCACCAGCAGCGCACCGACCAGAATCGCGCCGATGACTTTCACTGCGGCCACAGTGATCAGGGTCACCAGAATCACAAACAGATAATCCAGGGTCTTCACCGCCACACCACGAACCGCCGCCAGCTGCGGGTTGAAACTGGCCAGCATGATGCGGTTGTACAGCGGCAAGGCCAGCGCCATGACCAGCGAACCGACGATGGCCAGCACCAGCAGATCGTTACCGTTGACCGTCAGCACCGAACCGAACAGCACGTTTTCGAGGATGTGCACGTTGATCTTGCCCGCCAGGATCAGCAGCAGGCTCGCGCCCAGGGCCAACGACACCGAGAGGAACACACCGATCAACGTATCCGGCGCCAGCCCGGTGCGGTTGCGCAGGTAGTTGAGCAGGATGCCGAACAGCAGGCAGTAACCGAACAGGCTGCCGTAAGGCCCGATGTAAGGTTCGCCGAGCAGGATGCCGACGGCCACGCCGGTCAATGCCGCGTGACCCACTGCTTCGGAGAAAAACGCGAAGCGCTTGACCACCACCAGCGTGCCCAGGCCGCCCAGCACCGGGCCGATCAGCAAACCGGCGAGCAGGGCGTTGACCACAAAACCATAGGCCAGCGCTTCAGGCAGATAACCCGAAGACGCCCAACCCTGAACCATCAAGCGAAAGGCTTCATAACTCATCAGGCAACGCTCCGTGGATGGGTCGAGAACAGGGTCAACAGGCGTTCCGGGGTCAGCGCCTGTTTCGGCGTGGCATCGAACAGCACCCGGCGATTGAGTCCGGTCACCCGGTCGGCCAGACGCCCGACGGCTTCCAGATCATGCTCGATCCATAACACGGTGATGCCGCTCTGGCGCCAGTCATCGAGCAATCGCTCGAACACTTGGATACCGGCCTCATCAAGGGCCGACATCGGCTCGTCGAGCACCAGCAACTGCGGCGCCGGGATCAACCCTTGAGCGAGCAACACGCGTTGACGCTCCCCACCGGACAACGCGCCCATGCGCCGCTTGCGCTTGTCCTGCAGGCCGACCCGTTCCAGCGCTTCACCAATCGCGGCTGCGTAATGCTTGCTCAAACCGAGGAACGCCGGACGACGCTGACACATCGCGGCCATGAAATCGTCGACGGTCATGGGCAGGCCGCGGTCGAATTCCAGCGCCTGAGGCACATAACCGATGGTCCCCGGTGTGCCCGGCCATTGCAGGCTCAAGCGACCTTGATGTGGCATCTGTCCGAGCAGGGTCTTGATCAGCGAGCTCTTGCCGCCACCGTTCGGGCCGACCAGCGCATGCACGCTGCCGGGCTGGACCTGGAAGGTCACGTTGTCGAGGATCGTCGTGCGCCCCAGCGTCAAACTGACCTGCGCAAAATCCAGCGTCGGCCCCGAAACCTGTGGGAGTGACGGCGCGACGATTCGACCTGCTCGCGATTGCGGTGGGTCATTTAGCGATGATGTCGAATGACTGGACACCTTCGCGGGCGTGGTCGCTCCCACAGCCACAGGCGACTCGCTGATGGTTTCTTTCGCCGTCATTTCCCCGACTCCTGAATCGCCCGAACCACGGTGTTGAGGTTGCCGGTCATTTCCTTTTCGTACTTGTCGGCGGTGTATTCGCCATAGGAAATGTGCGACAGCGGGTACAGCTTCACCCCGGACTCACGCTGGATGGTGTCGACGTAGCTGGACGGGAAATCCATCTCGGAGAAGATCACCTTCACGTCCAGTTCCCGCAGTTGATCGATGGTCTTTTTCAGCTGGCTTGGGCTCGGCTCGATGCCGTGGGCCGGCTCGACCACGGCGGTCACTTCGAGGCCGAATTCGCGCAGCAGGTAGTCATAAGCCGCGTGCACCGTGGCCACTCGCAGTTCGGCGTTCGGTGCCTGGGTCAGTTTCGCCAGGGCGTCGGCGCGCATTTGCCGCAGGCGCTTGCCGTAGGCGCGGGCGTTCTGGGTGTAGGTCTTGGCATTAGCCGGATCGAGCTTGCCCAGTTCCCGGGCAATGTTGTTGACCTGGGCAATGGAGGCGCTGATCGACAGGAAGGTGTGCGGGTTCACCACTTTGCCGGCCCCGCGTGCGGCGGTGCCGGTGGCGGCCAGCAGCGGCACGTTTTCGTTGGCTTCGATCACCGGGACGTTCGGCGTTTCGCTGGCGGCGATCATGCGGTCGGCGAAGTCGTCATGACCGACGCCATTGAGCACGACCACATCGAGCCCGCTGATGCGCTTGATGTCTTCGGCGCGGGGCTCATAGGCATGCGGGTTGAAACCGGCCGGAATCAGCGGCACCACTTCGGCCTTGTCACCGACAATGTTGGCCACGTAGCTGTAATAAGGGTGCAGGGTAATGCCGATGCGCAGGCGCTTGGCATCCTCGGCGCTGGCCAGTGGCGTCAGCAATAAGGCAAGCAGGCCGACCAGCAGCGGGCGCAGGAATGAGCGTTGAGATGAAATAGGCATGGGAAAGCGGTCTTCTCTCGGGTGAAGGCGAGGGTTCAGTGCCGGTGCTGGCGGGTCACGCCGGCATCGAATTGCGCGACGATCTGCTGCCAGCCGGCGCTTTCGAGCGCGGCGTCAGTGAGATCGGTCGGGGCCGCGAGGGCTTTGTCGCGATTGAGCCAGACGTCAGGGGCATCGTCGTCAGCAGTCAGGCGCATCAGAAACGAACCGGCCACGGCGGGCGTCTGGCTTTGACCGAAATAGGCCTTGGCGTCGAGCAGCTGCCAGGCATGGCCGCCACGGCTGACGGAACTGGCGTCCTGGGCAAATGGTGCAAAGCCTTCATCGGCAAGCGTTGCGGGCGTCGGCAGCGCTTGCTGTTCCTGACGCAGCAGATGAATCTCGTCCAGCGTCACCCGCAGGTCGGCATAGATGCCTTGCTCGGATGCGCTCAGATCGCGACGGGCATCCAGCTGATGGCTGCCTACGCTGCTGACTTCCTGAGGCTCATGGCGCCAGGCGACCACCGAACCGGCTACCGCCAGGATCATCAGGCACAGCAGCAACACATACAGGGTTTCATGGCCGGCACCGGCCGGGCGGACGACGTGCGTGGTAGGCGTACTCATGGGGCTTCGATGTCCGCTTGGTCGATCTCGACGACGTGGCCGGGGCCTGCGTCGAACAGCACGTAGAATTCGGCACCGGGCTTCTTGAAAGTGAGGGTCGAATCGGCACCGAGCTTGCCCGGTACCAGGATGGTTTCGTCGTAGCCGATCACATCCAGCGTCACCCCCGGTGCGCCGCTGCCGTCGGAGAAACCGCCCGTGCATTTGATTTGTTCGGCGTCGATGGCTTTGCATTCGCACATCGGGTTGTGGGCCAGGGCGCTGGCGCTGAACCCGGCGCATAGCACCAGTAAAACCGCGTTTAGAGAACGTAGCATCATGGTTTGCCTCCTTGTTTGTTCAGCCACGCGAGGGTGGCGGGGGATGCCTGGCTCAGGGGGATCGACGCTTGATGCATCGCGCCGTCCCAGCCTTCCATGGTGATCCACAGTTCGGCGTCGGCTTTGGTCTTTTCGGGGATCGGCAGCATCGCGCCCATGCGGTACGGCGTGCCGAAGAAAATCACCCCGGCGGCGCGCAGGCTGCGGGGTTTGCCGATGCGCAGATACGTCGCCTTGACCTGGTCGCGGCAGCTGTCGCACAGCGCCGCGTTGAAGCTCTTCATGTGGCCGGCCGGGCCATCGAGGGTCGGGGCTTCGTTGCGCAACTCGGCGAGGCGCAGGCTCCAGGGCCCGACCTGTACTTCACCGATTTCCCGCTCACCCAGGCCGGTGTCGCCGCGAAACAGCGCCGCGTCGGCAAAGTATTTGGGCATGAACCCCAGCGGCACCAGCAGCAGCAGAACGTTGATGTGGAAGCGCCATTTGTGCCAGAAGCGGCTCAGTTTCGAGGCTGGTTTTTCAGCGGTGAACAGGCTCATTGGCTGACCTCCGTGGTTTCGCGGCGATCGACAGCGGCGGTGCGAGGACGTTTGTCTTTGCGCTTGAGGGCATTGGCCGTGGCCAGGGCGGTGCGCTTGGTCCAGATCAGCAGGCCGCTAAGGACCATCATGCTCAGGATCAAACCGAAGAAGAACCAGATCAGCTTGATCCAGAGGCCGCCGAAATCACCGGTGTGCAGCGGCCGCATGGATTCGGTCACCAACTCCAGGCCGGAACGGTCAGACAGCAGGCGGGTGGCGGCGATATCGCCGGTGTACGGGTTGATCTCGGCAGTCTGGAACATCAACGGATACCAACTGCGACCGCCCACCGTGAGGTAGCTATAGGCGTTGGCGGGCAGGCTGACGAAGCTGTCTTCCAGACCCGGGATGCGTTCCTTGGCCTGGGCAATCGCGGCTTCCAGGCTGATCATCGGCGCTGGCGAGCCATCGGTGCTCACCGGCACGCTCTCACGCGGAACCACCAAGGCCACCGGCGCGGTGGAGATCGACACCTGGTTATCGAACATGAACGCCTGGATGAGGAACCAGGTGCTGGTGATGGAAATCACCGCGATGAACCAGATCGACCAGATGCCGCTCAGGCGGTGAAAGTCGCCCCAGAAAATCCGCGCGCCATGACGGATGCGTAACGTCGGTCTAAAGAAACCTTTCCAGAAGCGCTTGTAGACCACCAGCCCGGTCACCAAAGACGCCAGCAAAGGCAGGCTCAGGAACGACACCAGGTACCAGCCCCAGCTGTAACCGTTGGTGAACGGCACCAGCCACCAGCCATGCAATGCACGGGTGAAGGCCTGGAAATTGAATGGCGGGGCGGCGCCCTGAATCACGCCGCTGTACGGGTTGACGTAAACCTTCACCGAGCGCCCGTCGGGGTAGCTGACATCGACATCGAGCGCGAAGTGCGACTCGTCGGGCCGGCTGATGGCCTCGACCAGGGTGTTCGGTTCTGCCTTCTTGATGGCGGCGACGATCTGGTCATAACTGAGCAGCGGTGCGTCGTCGGTGGGTTGGCTGGCGCGCATCTGCGGGTTGGCCAGCCAGACAATTTCCTGACTGACCACCGCCAGTGTGCCGGTGACACAGACGATCAGTACGAAAAACCAGATCGGCAAGGCCAGCCAGCTATGGACCAGAAACCAGAGTTTGGAGCGGGATTTCTTCGACATGATTAAAGGTCTTGTATCTATGGGAAGGCCTCTGCTGCGGGCTTCCCAGCGATGAGGTCCATGAAAAGTCGTCCGTGGCTTTTGCCTACGCGGACTGACTGCATCTATATAGGACGGATGAGGAACGGAAATCCCGAACGACAATGTGAAAGAAAATGTTTCGCGTTCCGGTCGGCGCGCAGACAACCCCTGTAGGAGCGAGCCTGCTCGCGATAGCGGTCGTTCAGCCCGCTTCAACGCGACTGGCTCACCGCTATCGCGAGCAGGCTCACTCCTACAGGGGGGGGGACCGATCCAACACGAACCATGGTTCACGGGATCACTGTCCGGCCATTGATGGCGATGTCCTACTCCCTAAGATGGAGCTCAGACGCCTTTCACCCGCGAGCCTGAGCGAGCCTTTCCATGCCTCCAGCAAGAACTCTCTACGACAAACACATCGATTCCCACACGGTGTGTCGCCTTGATGACCAGGGTCACGTCCTGTTGTACATCGATCGCCAGGTCATCAACGAATACACCAGCCCCCAAGCGTTCAGCGGGTTGCGCGAGGCCGGACGCGGGGTCTGGCGGGCCGGCACCGCGCTGGCGGTGGTCGATCACGTCAACCCCACAGCCCCAGTGCGCATCGCCGCGATGCCGGACCCCGGCGGCGCGCGACAGGTGTCGTACCTGGCGGAAAACTGCCGTGATTTCGGCATCGAACTGCTCGACATCCTCAACAAACGCCAAGGCATCGAACACGTCATTGCGCCGGAGCAGGGTTTCATTCTGCCGGGCATGGTCATCGCGGCGGGCGACAGCCACACCACAACCTATGGCGCCCTCGGTGCGTTTGGTTTCGGCATCGGCACCTCGGAAATCGAGCACCTGCTGGCGTCTCAGACGCTGGTCTACAAACGCCTGAAAAGCATGCGCGTGACGGTGGAGGGGGCGCTGGCGCCGGGGCTGACGTCCAAGGATGTGATCATGGCGCTGATCGGCCAGATCGGCGCCTCGGGTGCCACCGGCTACGCCATCGAGTTTCGCGGTTCGACCATCGATGCCTTGAGCGTCGAAGCACGCATGACCATCTGCAACATGGCCGTCGAGGCCGGGGCGCGGGGGGCGTTCATGGCCCCGGACGAGAAAGTCTTCGCCTACCTCAAGGGCAAACCCCGCGCACCCAAAGGCGTGTTGTGGGAGCAAGCGGTGGAGAAGTGGCGCGCCTTGCACAGCGATGCGGGCGCGCACTTCGACCGTGAAGTCCAGGTGGACGCCAGCGCTCTGGAACCAATGGTGACGTGGGGCACCAGTCCGGACCAGGCTTCCCCTATCGGCGCGCGCGTGCCAGACCCGCAAGACATCAGCGACCTGATCCTGCGTCAGGACATGCGCCGCGCCCTGAATTACATGGGCCTCGAAGCCGGGATGCCGCTGAGCGACATCGTCATCAGCCACGCCTTTATCGGCTCCTGCACCAACGCGCGCATCGAAGACCTGCGCGACGCCGCCAGCGTGGTGCGTGGCAAACATGTCGCCGGGCACGTGCGGGCGATGATCGTGCCGGGGTCCACCGAAGTGCGCAATCAGGCGGAGGCCGAAGGCCTGGCGGCGATCTTTATCGAGGCCGGGTTCGAGTGGCGCCAGTCCGGGTGCTCGATGTGCCTGGCGATGAACGACGACGTGCTGGCGCCGGGCGACCGCTGCGCCTCCAGCACCAACCGAAATTTCGAAGGCCGTCAGGGCGCGGGCTCGCGCACGCACCTGATGAGCCCGGCCATGGTCGCCGCCGCGGCGATCACCGGCCGCCTCACCGACATCCGTCACTTTGGAGACCGCGCATGAGCCTGCAACCCTTCACCCAGGTCACCGGCCAGGCGGCGCCGATGCTCGCCGCCAATATCGACACCGACGTGATCATGCCCAAGCAGTTTCTCAAGGGCATCGACCGCGCCGGGCTGGATCGCGGTTTGTTTTTTGACCTGCGATTTTTGCCCGACGGTTCACCAAACCCTGAGTTCGTGCTGAACCAACCGGCGTGGCAAGGCGCACGTTTCATGGTGGTCGGGCCGAACTTTGGCTGTGGGTCGAGCCGCGAACATGCGGTCTGGGGCTTGCGGCAGATGGGGATTCGGGCGTTGATCGGCAGTAGCTTTGCCGGGATTTTCTATGATAACTGCCAGCGAAATGGAGTGTTGCTGATCACCCTTGAGGAGGCCGTATCGCAGCGGCTTGGGCACGTGGTCAGTCAGCCGGACAGCGCGCTCATCAACGTTGATCTCGAGGCACAGGAAATTCGCCTCCACGACGGTAAAGTCATCTCGTTCGAGATCGACACCCTGCGCAAAACCGCACTGCTGCTGGGCCTCGACGCCATCGGCAGCACCCTGCAGCGCAGCGAACAAATCAAAGCCTTCGAACGTAATCACCTGGCTGCCAACCCCTGGCTGAGCTGAAATCGCCTTCGTGGGCAAGCCTCTCTTCTTTAGGTTCTGCGCAATCCTTGTAGGAGCGAGGCTTGCCCGCGAAAGGGCCCGCCCTGACACAACCAATCAAACCGACAACCCCTTGAAATGCTCCTGCAAAAACTCCACACACGCCCGCAGCTTCCCCGAGTACGCCAGCCGCGTCGGGTACACCGCCCAGACGTTGGCGCTCTGACTGTATTCGGGCAGCAACTGCACCAGTCGCCCCTGATCCAGCAGCGGTTTCACGTCCCACAATGACCGCAGCACCACACCGCGCCCGTCCAGTGCCCACTGCAAGACAATCTCGCCGTTGTTGGATGACAGCGGGCCGCTGACCCGCACGCTTTCTTGAACCCCGTTGCGTTCCAGGTTCCAGATGCCGAACGCGTTGTCGCGCTCCTTGATCACCAGGCAATGATGCTGCTCCAGTTCATTTAAGGTCTGCGGCATGCCCTGCCGTTGCAGGTAACCGGGCGCCGCGCAGACAACCCGTCGATTGCTCACCAACTGCCGACCGATGTGCTGGCCGGGAATGTCGTCGCCAACACGGATCTCAAGATCGAAGCCTTCATTGACGATGTCCACCACCCGGTCGAACAGGTCGAGACGAATCTCCAGCTCCGGATAACGCTCGGCCAGCAACGAAACGGCTGGCGCCACGTGATGACGGCCGAAACCGAAACTGCTGCACAGATGCAGGCGCCCGCGAGGGCTGTCGTGGGCGTCGGAGAGTTCGTCGTGCAGTTGCTGGAAGTCATCGAGAATGCGCAACGCCCAGCGCTGGACCCGTTCACCGTCCTCGGTCAGGGCGATGCGGCGACTGGTGCGATGGAGCAGGCGGGTGCCGAGGGTGGTTTCGAGAATCTGGATGCGCTTGCTGACATAGGCGGGCGACAGGCCCAGCTCATCGGCCGCGGCGGCGAAACCGCTCTTGCGGATCACGGTGAGGAGTACACGCAGGTCTTCGGGTAGGGGCACGTTGTCTTTCTTGGTGGTCATGGCAGAACGAACACTGGCGGCATGAGCCGCCAGCATAGCAGCGGGACGCAGCGATCAGCGCAGGAAGCCCAGCACTTCGGCGAGCAGCAGTTCGGGGACTTCTTCAGCGATGTAATGGCCGGCGGGCAAGGCTTTGCCACGCACGTCGGTCGCCACGTGTTGCCATTCCTTGAGTGGCTCGAAACAGCGCCCGACCGTGCCTTCTGCACCCCATAGCACCAGTAACGGCAGGTGCAGATATTTACCTGCCTGGATATCGGCGCGGTCATGTTCCAGATCGATGCTGGCGCTGGCGCGGTAGTCCTCGCAGATGCCGCGCGCGGTGCCCTGCAGTTGCAGGCAGCGCAGGTATTCGCCGAAGGCATCGGCGGTGAACGGCTTGAGCCCGGCGCTGCGACTGCCCATCACGCTGCGCAGATAGGCGTCGGGGTCGGCTTCGATCAGGGTTTCCGGCAGCGGGGCCGGACGGATCAGGAAGAACCAGTGCCAGTAGGCGCGGGCAAAGGCTTCGTTGGTTTGCGCGTACATCGACAGGGTGGGAGCGATGTCCAGCAGCACCATGCGTTGCACGGCAGCGGGATGATCCAGCGCCAGGCGATGGGCCACGCGAGCGCCACGGTCATGGGCCAGCACCGAGAACTGCTCGAAGCCCAGGGTCTTCATCAGCTCGACGCTGTCCTTGGCCATTTCTCGTTTGGAGTAGTGGGTGTGGTGGTCGCTGGCCGGTGGTTTGCTGCTGTCACCGTAACCGCGCAAATCGGCGGCGATCACGGTGAAGTGCTCGGCCAGTTGCTCGGCAACCTTGTGCCAGATGACGTGGGTCTGCGGGTGACCGTGCAGCAACAGCAGGCCAGGTCCGCTGCCGCCGATGCGGTAGGCAATGTCCACACCGTTGACGTGGCGCTGGTCTTTCAGGAATCCGGCGAACATGAGGCGAGTCCTTGTTGTAGTGGTCTGCATCCTGAAAGTGTTGCGCCGTGAGGGCAAGGCGTAAAACGTGGTGCACTTGTTCATGAAGTGTGTTCGAGGGATCTGTGGTGTCAGGGATGCCGCCTCCGCGGGCAATCCTCGCTCCTAAGGGGGATTGTTTCGTTCGCAAATATCCGGAACCACACCCCCCCTGTAGGAGCGAGGCTTGCCCGCGAAGAGGCACGCTCAGACATTGAATGATTCAACCCTGCTGAAACATCTCCTTGGCCCGCTGCTCGATCTGCTCCTGAGTCAAATCCTCCTTGCGCGTGGCCAGGAACCACAAATGCCCATAGGGATCTTTCAACGTCCCTGAACGGTCGCCATAAAACTGATCCTTGACCTCGGACACCACCGTTCCACCCGCCGCGATTGCCTGTTTATAGGACTTGTCCACATCGGTCACATACAAATGCAGCCCCACGGACGGCGATGTGTCGGGATTGCTTAACGGCCCTTGATCGCACGGCGTACCGAGCATGATCGGGCAATCGCCAATCCTCAGCTCGGCGTGGCCAATCCCGCCATCAGGCATGGATAGACGCATGACTTCCGTGGCGCCAAAAGCCTTCTTGTAGAACTCGATGGCTTCGGCCGCTTTTTGAATGCCCAGATAAGGCGTGATGCTGTGATAACCCTCTGGAATGGGTTTGACGCTCATGACGGTTCTCCCTTGTTGTTGTGAATTGAAGGTGTTCCTTCGCCGATTTCCGGTCGGATAACTATAGGTCAGCGCTTTTTGCGCCACTGAGTGCCCGACGAGCAGCAGCGCCACTGTTTGCAGAAACGGGCCAAGGCGTTGAGCTCCGATGAGTTTCGGCAGTTCATCCTGACACGCTGCAAAGGACAGATTGCGCCGGGTTTCTAAGCTTTCGGTCTGCCTTGAGGACGCCTTCGCGGGCAAGCCACGCTCCTACAGGTTTTGTGTCGTTCGCCAGTAACACGCAATCCTGTAGGAGCGAGGCTTGCCCGCGCAGGCCACGCCGCTATTTCGGATCTGCCCCGGATTCCAACAGCTGCGCCCCCGGCCCCTGTTCCCCCAGCACATCGCCAAAGTTACGCAACGGACACGCCTCCATCGACAGACACCCGCAGCCGATACAGCCATTGAGCTTGTCCCGCAGCAAGGTCAATTGACTGATCCGCTCATCCAGATCCCGACTCCACTGCGCCGACATCACCTTCCAGTCCGCCGCCGTCGGCGCTCGGTTATCCGGCAAGGCTTTCAGTGCCTCGCCAATCTCCGCCAACGGAATTCCCAGCCGCTGCGCGACTTTGATCAACGCCACCCGCCGCAGCACTTCCCGCGGATAACGCCGCTGGTTGCCCTGATTGCGATTGCTTTTGATCAACCCCTTGGACTCGTAAAAGTGCAGGGCCGTGACCGCCACGCCGCTGCGCGCGGCCAATTGGCCGACAGTGAGTTCCTTGTGCAGATGTTCCGGGGTGATCATTTGAAAAATGCCTCTTGACCTCTAGTTAAGTCGAGGTTTTACCCTGCACGCCTTCGGATCGCAAGGTCCGGCTTACACGTCAGTGGGGACTCTTCATGCAAGCGCCAGAGAAAAATCGCAGCTTCACCCAGTTGATCGAATTCGAGATCGAACCCCATCAGCAACCCGCGTTGGTGTCGGCCTTGTCAAAGCAGACCGAGCGCCTGGCCCAAGGCTACAGCGGGTTTTTGAGTGCGAGCATCCAAGTCAGCGACGACGGTCGGCGGGTGCTCAACTACCTGCAATGGCAAACTCGCGAGGCGGGGGAAGCTGCGTTTCAGAGCTTTGAAAGCGGCGAGCAGGATTTCTGGCAGCTGATTCGCGCGCATCAGGCGAAAACCGTGACGTTTGGCTCGTTCCAGGTATTGCACAGTCTGGAACGTAGCCATGACAACGCGCTGCACTGCAATCTGGTGAGTTAAATCGACAATTGCATCAGGCGCTCGCCTTGCACGTTTTCCGTGGGCCGGCGCTTGTTCACCGCCCGTTCGCCGATCTTGATCAGTCGTGTGCGCGTGACGTTGCGGCTCAAGCCCAGCAGGGCAGCGGTTTGCACCTGGTTGTAATGGCTGAGGCGATACGCTGCGCGCAACAACGTGTGTTCGATGGTTAAACGGTATTAGCCAAATTCGATAGCCACTATCGAGAGCGTTGATTTCTGCCCTTTGAAGGGGGCGGGTAGCCTGTGTTCATTGCCTCGAACCCAGATGCCAGGACGCCACCCATGAAACCTCTAATCGCCACTTTCCTGCTGCTCGCGGTCTCCGTTCTTGCCGGATGTGCCAGCCATGTCTCGCCCGAATTGCGACCCTATACCGCTGAAGAAACTCGGGAACTGGCGCTGGAGGACTTGAATCGTCGCGGTTTGTCGTTCGACGAGTACCATGCGAAAAAAGCCGAATTGCTCGGCCTGCCGCAAAAACCGGTCGGTTTCGACAAACATGGCGAGATGAACGCTGAACGTGCTGTACAGCTTCACGGTCGTCCAAGCTGATCTCAAACTGTACCGTTCGAAGTTTCACGTAACTGTCCATGGGTTTCCCCGGGGGCGTGCGATAGGGTCAACACCTGACTGACCCTGATTGGACTGCCGCTCATGACGCTCTCGCTCGATCTGCTGCTGGGCTTCGCCCTGTTTGCCCTCGTCACCTCGATTACCCCTGGCCCGAACAACACCATGTTGCTGGCATCGGGTGTGAATTTCGGCTTTCACCGCACCATTCCGCACATGCTGGGCATCACGTGTGGTTTCTTTGTCCTCGTCCTGGCGGTCGGTTTCGGGCTGGGTGCCGTGTTTCAAACCTATCCTTTGTTCTACACGGTTCTGCGTTATGTGGGCGCGGCGTACTTGCTGTACCTGGCGTGGAAAATCGCCCATTCCGGTCCGGTCTCCGAGAGTGAAAAGGGCGACAGCAAACCCATCAGCTATCTCGGAGCGGCGGCGTTTCAGTGGGTCAATCCCAAGGCGTGGATCATGGCCATCGGTGCCATCAGCACCTACACGCCGATGCAGGGCTACTTCACCAATGTGATCGTGATTGCTGCGGTCTTTGCCTTGATCAATCTGCCGAGCGTCGGCGTCTGGGCCGGATGCGGCACGTTGTTGCGCAATGTGTTGAAGGATCGACGCTGGTTGCGACTGTTCAACTGGGGCATGGCCCTGCTGTTGGTGGCTTCGCTGTATCCGTTGTTGCTCGAGAGCTTTAGCTGACACATCGCTTCAACCGGTTGGCCGATGCCTGTTAAGCTCGACTTCAGGAGCGTTCCTACGCACTTTTAAATGAAGTTGTCCTTCTTTAACGGCCTCCGATCAGGTATTTCTAACGCACTGAACGGTCAGCGCAGCTCACGAGGCTGCGCTTTGATGTTTCAGTGACGAGCCTCCTGATCCCGGAACATGCTCTGCGAGTTTTCTATGAATAAACGTCCTCTGTATTTTGACTACGCCGCCACCACGCCGGTGGATGAGCGGGTCATCAAGGTCATGGTCGAGTGTCTGGGTTTCAACGGAAACTTTGGCAACCCGGCGTCCAGCTCCCATGCCTTCGGCCAGCAGGCCCGGCAAACGGTCGAGCAGGCGCGGCGCCAGGTCGCCGAACTGGTCGGCGCTCAGGCGGACCAGATTGTCTGGACCTCCGGCGCCACCGAATCGAACAACCTTGCCCTCAAGGGCGTGGCCCAGGCCCGCGGGGTGTCCGGCGGACACATCATTACCAGCCAGATCGAACACAAGGCAATCCTCGACACGGCGAAGCAGTTGCAGGACACAGGCGTTGCCGTGACGTATCTGGTGCCTGACGCTGAGGGCCTGATTACCCCGCAAGCGGTCAGCGAGGCGATGCGCGAAGACACCTTTCTGGTGTCGCTGATGCTGGTCAACAATGAACTGGGCACCGTCAATGACATTGCAGCCATCGGCCAGGTGGTGCGTGATCGTGATGCGCTGTTCCATGTCGACGCCGCCCAGGGCGCGGGCAAAGTGGCAATCGATCTTGCCCGCTTGCCGGTGGACCTGATGTCGTTTTCGGCGCACAAGATCTACGGCCCTAAAGGCATCGGCGCCCTGTACGTCGGCCCGCGCGCGCACCAGCGTTTGCTGGCGCAGATTCACGGTGGCGGTCACGAGGGCGGTTTGCGTTCCGGCACCTTGGCGACTCATCAGATTGCTGCGATGGGTGTGGCCTTCGCCTTGGCGGCGGCCGCATTCGACGAGGAAAAAGCCACGATCGTGCGGCTCCGCGAACGCTTGCTCGAGCAACTGCTGAGCATCCCCGGCGTGCGGCTCAATGGCAGCCCGACCCAACGCATTCCTCATACCCTGAGCCTGACCTTCAACGAAGGCGAGTTCAATTCTGCGGCGCTGAGCAGCTCGATCGCGTTTTCTGCGACCTCGGCCTGTAACTCCGCCAGCAATGCCCCGTCCCATGTGCTGCTGGCCCTGGGGCATGACGCCCGCTCGGCGGGTCGCACGATTCGCTTGAGCCTCGGCCGGTTCACCACCGAACAGGATGTCGACCAAGCGGCACAACTGATTAAAGCGGCCTGCGCCAGTGCTCCGGCATTCTGGCAATAAGGCCTGAAAGTGTCGGCACTGATCGGCACTCAACAATAATGATGAAGTGATTAGCAGGAGACATGATGAGTACGCAGCCTTCGATCAATGGATCGGTGCCCCAACGTTTGGCGCAAACCCGCGAGCTGATGAGCCGGGAGGGCATTCATGCCCTGCTGGTGCCGTCGGCCGATCCGCACTTGTCGGAATACCTGCCGGGCTATTGGCAAGGGCGGCAGTGGTTGTCGGGCTTTCATGGCTCGGTCGGCACACTGATCGTGACCCCGGACTTTGCCGGCGTCTGGGCCGACAGCCGTTACTGGGAACAAGCGAGCAAGGAACTCAACGGCAGCGGCATTGAACTGGTCAAGCTGCAGCCGGGCCAGCCTGGCCCGCTGGACTGGTTGGCCGAGCAAACCCCTGAAGGCGGTGTCGTCGCGGTAGATGGCGCGGTGATGGCCGTGGCGTCGGCGCGGACGCTGGGCGGCAAACTTGAAGAACGCGGCGCACGCCTGCGCACTGACATCGACCTGTTGAGCGAAGTCTGGAGCGACCGCCCGACGCTGCCGAATGAGCCGATCTACCAGCACTTGCCACCGCAGGCGACGGTCAGTCGGGGTGAAAAGCTCGCGAAATTGCGTGAGGTGTTGAAAGATCGTGGTGCTGACTGGCACTTCATCGCCACCCTGGATGACATCGCCTGGCTGTTCAACCTGCGTGGCGGCGACGTGTCGTTCAACCCGGTATTCGTGTCCTTCGCGCTGATCAGTCAAGAGCAGGCCACTCTGTTCGTGGCCCTGAGCAAGGTCGATGCCGAGCTGCGTGCGGTCCTCGAACAAGACGGCGTGACCCTGCGCGATTACAGCGAAGTGGCCGACGCCTTGCGCGCCGTGCCGAGCGGCGCGAGCTTGCAAGTCGATCCGGCGCGCGTGACGGCCGGTTTGCTGGATAACCTGAACAGCGGCGTGAAACTGGTCGAAGGTCTCAACCCGACCACGTTGGCCAAATCACAGAAAAGCCTGGCCGATGCCGGGCACATTCGTCAGGCCATGGAGCAAGACGGCGCGGCGCTGTGCGAGTTCTTCACCTGGCTGGACTCGGCGTTGGGTCGTGAGCGCATCACCGAACTGACCATCGACGAACACCTGACGGCCGCGCGTACCCGACGTCCGGGTTATGTGTCGCTGAGTTTCAACACCATTGCCGCGTTCAACGCCAATGGCGCGATGCCGCACTACCACGCCACCGAAGAAGAGCACGCGGTGATCGAAGGCGACGGTCTGTTGCTGATCGACTCCGGCGGCCAATACCTGGGCGGTACCACCGACATCACGCGGATGGTGCCGGTCGGTACGCCGACGGATGAGCAGAAACGCGATTGCACGCGGGTGCTCAAGGGCGTCATCGCGCTGTCCCGTGCGCAATTCCCTCGTGGCATTCTCTCGCCTTTGCTCGACTCGATTGCCCGCGCGCCGATCTGGGCTGAAAGTGTTGATTATGGACACGGCACCGGTCACGGCGTCGGCTACTTCCTCAATGTGCACGAAGGCCCGCAGGTCATTGCCTATCAGGCCGCCGCAGCACCGCAAACTGCGATGCAGCCGGGCATGATTACCTCCATCGAACCGGGCACTTACCGACCGGGCCGTTGGGGTGTACGGATCGAAAACCTGGTGTTGAACACCGAAGCGGGCAAGAGCGAATTCGGTGAGTTCCTGAAATTCGAAACCCTGACCCTGTGCCCGATTGACACTCGCTGTCTGGAACCGTCGCTGCTGACTGACGACGAAAAGCAGTGGTTCAACGCCTACCACGCCGAGGTGCGCCAGCGCTTGAGCCCGTTGCTCGAAGGCGCAGCCCTTGAGTGGTTGAACACCCGGACTGCAGCTATTTGACCGGTTGGAGTTCAGGCGCTGTTTCGAGCGCCTGACTCATGTAGTCGACAAAGGCTTTGACCCTGGCGGATTGGCGACGATTCGCCGGGGACACGGCATGAATCGGCAGCGACTGCGCGGTGTAGTCCTGCAAAATCGCAGTCACTCGCCCGGCGTTCAGATCCTCACTGAACAACCACACCGGCGACAAAGCAATTCCCAATCCTCCCAGCACCATCTCGCGGATCGCCTCTGAGTTGTTGCTTTTTGCATTGCCCTTGATCCGCACCTCATGATGCTGGGCTCCGCTTTCGTAAACCCATAGGTTCTGACTGTTCAGCAGGTTGAATTGCAGGCAATTGTGTCCGCGCAGTTCTTCTGGTGTTTGCGGCTGGCCGTGTTGCTTGAGGTAGCCTGGCGCAGCAACGGTCACTCGGTGGGTGGTGCCTATGCGGCGGGCGATCAGACCGCTGTCGGTCAATTCGCCGATTCTGAACGTGACGTCGAGGCCTTCGCTGACCAGGTCCTGATTCTGGTCACTGAGTTGCAGGTCTATCTGCACCTGGGGGTGTTGTTTCAGAAACTCAGGAAGCCGCGGTGCAATCTGCAATCGCCCGAAACTGACCGAGGAACCGATCTTCAGGTTGCCGGCAACGGTTTCGCGTCCTGAATGAAAACTGTGTTCCGCCGCGTCCACGGCCGCGAGGATTTGTCGGCACTCGCTGTAGTACCGCTGACCTTCGTCAGTCAGCGAGAGTTGACGCGTGCTGCGGGAAATCAGCTTCCCGCCCAGTTCAGTTTCCAGCGCCCTTAGCACTTTACTGATGGTTGGCTGGCTGGTCTGCATCTCCCTGGCAACTGCAGAAAAGCTGCCGCGCTCGACGACCCGGACGAAGATGGCCATTGCATTGAGTTTGTCCATGGGGTTTCTCATTGATGCCAAATGGGCATGGTCACTATAGCGATACAGCGTCTTATCGGCATGAGTGAGTGAGAGGAAGATCGTCCTACCGCCACCTCTGACAGGAATTTGCGAAATGACTGACTCACTTCAAATGCGTGCTCTGATTGTTGATGTGGCCAACGGGCCGTTACGCTTGGTTTCCATCCCGCGACCTGTGCCAGGACCGGGTCAGGTGTTGGTCAGGATCAAAGCCAGTGGAGTGAATCCGCTGGATGGAAAAATTCGTTCGGGTCAGGCGGCTCATGCGCGACAACCCTTGCCAGCGGTGCTGGGCATGGATCTGGCCGGGACGATTGAGGCGTTAGGCGAGGGCGTAAGTGGATGGCTGCCGGGTGATGAGGTCTACGCGATGGCGACCGGAATCGGCGGTGCGCAAGGTTCGCTTGCGCAGTTCGCGGTGGTTGATGCGCGTCTGCTGGCGCACAAACCGGGCAATCTGAGTATGCGTGAGACCGCCGGGTTGCCCCTGGTGTTGATTACCGCATGGGAAGGATTGGTAGACCGGGCTCGAGTGCGTGCCGGTCAGAAGGTGCTGATCCATGGCGGTGCTGGGGGTGTCGGGCACGTGGCGGTGCAAATAGCCCGGGCTTTCGGTGCTGAAGTATTCGCCACGGGCTCTGCGGGTCAGCAGGCAATCATCGAAAGCTTCGGTGCGACGTTTATCGACTACCGCAAGTCTTCGGTTGAGGACTATGTGGCGGAGCACACGGGGGGAGAGGGGTTCGATATTGTCTATGACACGGTGGGCGGTGAAACGCTGGATGCTTCCTTCAAGGCTGCTCGGGTCTACGAGGGGCATGTGGTGAGCTGTCTCGGATGGGGGCAGCACAGTCTGGCACCGTTGTCGTTTCGGGCCGCGACTTACTCCGGAGTGTTTACCTTGTTGCCTTTATTGACTGGCAAGGGCGGCGAGCACCACGGACAGATCCTTCGGGACGCCGCGAAGTTGATTGAGGCCGGTAAGCTGAAGCCGTTGCTTGACCCGCGGCAGTTCACATTGCAAACCGCCGAGGCCGCCCATGAACTGCTCGCTGGTGGAGCGGCTCAAGGTCGTTTGGTCATCGAGATTTAACGCAGGGCCTCAAGGACGAAGTCCAGTCGATCCTGACCGAAGAACATCTGATCGCCGATGAACATGCACGGTGCGCCGAATACACCGCGCTGGACCGCTTGCTCGGTGTTGTCCTTGAGAGCGGCTTTGACGTCCTCATCGGCGGTAAGGGCCAGTACTTCGTTTGGATCGAAACCATTTCGCGTCAGCACGGCTGCAACAGTCGCCGGATCATCGAGGCTGCGTCCCTCGACCCAGAGTGCGTGGAACAGACAATCGATAAACGCGTGGAAGCGTTCGGGATGACGTAATTGCATACCGGTGACGGCGCGCATCAGCATCAGGGTATTGATAGGGAAGTGCGGGTTGAACTTCAGTGGCACGCCGTATCGTTTGGCGTAGCGGTCCAGGTCCTGAAACATGTAGCGACCTTTGGCCGGGATGGTTGCCGGTGAAGCGTTGCCCGTGGCTTTGAAGACCCCGCCCAGCAGCATGGGTTTGTAGACCAGCTGGCTGTCGGTCTGCTTGCAGATCTTCGGTAATTGGGTATACGCCAGGTAGGTGGCGGGGCTGCCTAAATCGAAAAAAAACTCCACGGTTTTGCTCATGGTCGGTGCGCTCTGCTTATTGTTGTAGGGGAGGAGGGCTTACCAGCGTTCGTTCCAGGGGCGCAGATCCAGCTCGAAAGTCCACGCGTCCCGGGGCTGGCAGTGCAAGTACCAATAGTTCTCGGCGATGTGCTCGGGATTGAGGATGCCGTCCTCGTCCTTGGTCGCGTACTTTTCCGGAAAACTGTTGCGGATGAAATCAGTATCGATGGCGCCGTCGACGACGACATGGGCAACGTGAATATTCATCGGCCCCAGCTCGCGGGCCATGCTTTGAGCCAGTGCGCGAATCCCGTGCTTGGCGCCGGCGAAGGCTGCAAATCCTGCCGCTCCGCGCAAGCCAGCGGTGGCGCCGGTGAACAGAATCGTGCCGCGTTGGCGCCTGGCCATCCGCTTGGCCACTTCACGGGCATTGAGAAAACCTGAGAAACAGGCCATTTCCCAGATCTTGAAATACTTGCGGGCAGTTTCTTCGAGAATGCTGCACGGCACATTGGCGCCGATGTTGAAAACAAACGCTTCGATGGGGCCGATCTCGGTCTCAATCTGCTCGACCAGCGCAATCACATCCTCTTCCTTACGTGCATCACAGGCAAATCCGTGGGCGTCACCGCCATTGGCCTTGATTGCATCGACCAATGGCTGGAGTTTGTCCGCGCTACGACGAGTGACGCAGGCAATGAAACCTTCCTGTGCAAAACGCTTGGCAATCGCGCCGCCGGTGGCATCACCGGCGCCGACAACCAGTACGACCTTCTTATTATTCATGGGTAGATCCCTTTGATGAACGATCGTTAACTGAACGAACGTTATGCTAGGATTTGGCATGCGTCAAGACAGTCAATCCTGAGGGCAAGGCAATGCGTTACTCGGCCAATCACAAGCTGGAAACTAGAGAGAAACTGCTGACAAGCAGCGCGGTTTCGGCCAAAAAGTCCGGTTTTTCCACGGTAGGCGTCGACGGGCTGATGAAGGCGATCGGCTTGAGTGGTGCTGCTTTCTACAGTCACTTTTCGTCGAAGGACGAACTGTTCGCTTCGATCGTTGAACGCGAGTTGTGCCAAAGCCTGGAGCGTTTGGGTGCTGATCAGGATTGCGACAGGCTCGAACGTTGCCTGAAGCATTATCTGAGCATGGCCCATGTCGAGCACCCGGAGTCCGGTTGTGCATTACCGGTATTGGGAGCCGAAATTGCTCGTTCAGATATCGCTGTTCGCCAGGAGGCGGAGGTCTGGATTTGTCGGCTGCAGGAGCGTTGGGCAAGTATTCTGGAAAGCGACAGTCTGGCGTGGGCGATTCTGTCGCAATGCATCGGTGCCTTGGTCGTGGCGCGAATGCTGGCCACTCCCGGCATCCAGCGCACTGTGCTGAAGTCCAGTTACGATGAGATTGGCCGCCAGATTGCCGGGCGGCATCAACCTATTTGCAAATGACGATCATGCTTCGGCTGGTATAGCCGGCAGGGTTGAGACCAAATGGATAATCACCTGGTTCTTCCACGGCATCTCCCGACTTGGCGATGACCTTGTAACCCTTGGGCGCGCACGAGTTGGCGGCGCTGGTGTAGCACTTGTCCCAGGATGACGAAAGCCCTGAACAATTGATATGCAGCCCTTTCTTGCCATGTTTGACTTGTGTTTTCGATGTCGCCGCGCAACCCGCAATTGCGAGTACGGCAATCAATAGCAAAATTCGTTTCATTACTGTCCTTATAGCGCTCCCGGATCTCGCGCCCGGGTGTGGCTGCATTCGCTTTCGATTGAAGCGTTCTGATATCCCTATCCTGAAAAATCCTTGGATGACATTCGGTTGCGGGCCTAAACATGGCCTAATTGAGCGGCAAATACCAGACCTGCGTCAAATCCTGTATCAATCCGCCGCGACCGCGGGCTTGGCAGCACTTCCCATGGTCATGGTCGCCCCCACGGAAGCCAGAATGATGCACATGATCGCCATCCACTGTGACAGTGTGAGGTATTCGTGGAGAAACAGCAGGCCAGAAAGCGCGCCAATAGCCGGTTCAATGCTCATCAATGTGCCGAAAGTCCGGGTTGGCATTCGGGTGAGCGCGACCATCTCCAGCGTATAGGGCAGGGCGGTGGACAGAAGGGCGACAGCGATGGCCACGGGGATCAATGACGGAGTCAGCAGGGCGGCACCGGCATGGACGATGCCGATAGGCGCGACGAACAGTGCGGCAATCATCACTCCCAACGCTGCGGTCTGTACGCCATTGTCGGCGCCGGCCTTCTGGCCGAACAGGATGTACAGCGCCCAGCACACCCCTGCACCCAAGGCATAACTGGCGCCTGCCAGGTCGATTCCCGCACTTGTCGCTCCTGTCGGTATCAATAGCAGCAAGCCGATAGCCGCCAAGGCAATCCACAAAAAGTCGATTGCGCGGCGTGAGGCATAGATAGCCACCGCCAGTGGCCCGGTGAACTCCAGGGCGACGGCAATACCCAGGGGGACGGTGCGCAAAGACATATAGAAGAGGAAGTTCATGCCGCCCAGTGCCATCCCGTAGACGATAACGGTACGCAAGGATTTTGCGGTGAGCTTCGCTCGCCATGGGCGCAACAGGATCAGCATGATCACGCTGGCGAAGAGCAGCCGCAGGGTGGTGGTCCCCTGAGCGCCGATAATCGGGAACATGCTTTTGGCCAATGAGGCGCCGGACTGGATCGACGCCATGGCTATTAAAAGCAGGCCCACCGAGAACAGGGTCGAGACGAGGCTGCGGGGATGGTCATTCATAGCGTGGCATCGTCCGAAGTGGGAAGCGAAAGTGTTGTTCTATGGTTTGGGCAATATATTGCGCATTCGCGACGGTCGCGTCTATATATAAGCAGCGATTTTGGGCAACCTGATAGAAAAGCCAAATCAGGGGTTGACGGCAGATTCTGGAAGTCTATAATTCGCCCCACTTCCGGCGCAGTCGAAACGGAAAACTCCTTGGTAAACAA